>JBKPMK010000181.1:0-1427 GCA_046732115.1 Thermoproteota archaeon | reverse complement strand
CCTTTATAGAAGGCGTCGTTTCTCTTATAAAGCTGATTCTTGTAAAAATAAAATAACGCGATTACAAATAATACAAGAGCAGGTATCTCATATGGTCTATGTATAGAGTAATTATCTACTACGCTAGCCGGTAAAACCAAGAACAGCGAACTTATGGCAATGCTTGCTGCAAGTATTGCAAGAGGTATGAAATAAACTGCCACAGTTTTTCGTTGCTTAGTTCGTGGTAACCATCGTTGTTTCTCTTTCCTTTCCTCCTCCTTTTTCTTGTTTCTTATCTGTTCCTGTACCTCAAAATCAGATGAAGATAGCGAAGAAAACTTTACAATTGCCATAACTAACATTGCACTTAGAAATATTCTTCCAGCAAACCACGTCTGAGGGATAAAATACTTCAAGAAAATGGGATTATCAATCGCTACATAAGCTACAATAACATGTAGCAAATCTATAAGAGCACTGGTAAGGAACCCTATCCCTATAAACAGACTGAATTTATCATTTAATGTGCGAGCTCTTGCTATGTAATAGAATGCCAGTACTGCAGCAAGTATCACTGCAAATAACTCTATGTAAAAATGGTGAATTTCGGACGCTACCCAGGTATTAGGATTAATAGATAGGATTGCTATTATTGAAAGAGGAACTGAAGGTACTAGTGTATATTTAATTAGGATTTCATATTTAGAACATAATAACGATCTAGGTTTATGGAATAGTGATGATGCCGACTTCATGTTAACGTTATTCCTGGTCTATTTACTGTACCTGATTTTGTTGGAAGAGTAAAACAGAATCTAGCTCCTCTTGTTCTTTTCCCAAAAGCATCATTATTATTCTCAGCCCAGATTTTGCCACCATGAGCTTCCACAATATTCTTGGAGATAAACAATCCCAATCCGGTACCTGCATCTGAGTTAGTGACGAATTTTGAGAATAATTTTGGGAATATTTCAGAATCTATACCGCTACCAGTATCTTCGATGCTAACAACAACAGCCTTATCGTCTTTATTATCTACTATGATAGTTATAGTCTTGTCTTCTACATCTTCTCCTACATCTGCTTTAGTGAATTTAATGGCATTATTTAGTAGGTTTGATATAACCTGTGATATCCTTCCTGGGTCTGCTTCCACAAGAATAGAGTCTTCATTATCATCATAACCTTTGCCATGTCCGTTATTATATAACAACTTGACGTCTCCGGTTCCTTTGCCATTGCCATTGCCATTATCGTTATACGTATTCTCTTCTAATTGATTTCTATAGTCTTTTAGGATATTTGTTATCAAAACAGTCAGATTAAATCGCTCTTTGTTTAGCTTAAGAGAATGGTTTTCAATTTGGGCTACATTTAGTATATTCTCTGTAAGCCGCTGTAACCTTTTTGCACTTCTTATAATTACATCTAGAAACTCATGCTCA
>JBKPMK010000180.1:0-3882 GCA_046732115.1 Thermoproteota archaeon | reverse complement strand
CAGTCTCCTGATGTTTTTTTGCTCCATCAAAACTATTGCGTCTTTTACTGATGTATCGGAGTTAATTGTTACCAATGGCTTACTCATAACTTCTGATACAGTCATATCAGCAAAAAACTTGGCAGAAAATCCTACCATCCTAGCAAGATCTCTCTGTAACTATTCCTATAGGCATTTCGTTTTTTATATTAGTATCTAATCTTTCTGTATCATGACCATCGGGATAGTTTTTTGTGATAACTATACTTCCTATATTGCCCTGATACATTAATTTACATGCTTGTCTCATAGTTTCCTAATCCCAAGTACAGTACAGAAGAAAAAAGGTTAATTTATGATGTCTTGATGCTAATAGCAAAATATCTACACCAGTCTGGAACAAATTGTATTCTCGATGCAACTTTTAACACAAAGCATTCGCGAGAAGAGATAAAGAAAAAATTGAATCTATCCTCCCAACAAATATGCATAGTTGAATGTATCTGTCCAGAAGATACTGTAATTACAAGGATAAAAAATAGGAAAGGTGGTTATTCGGATGCTAATGCTTATATTTACAGAAGTATGAAGGCAAACTATCAACCGCTAGAAGAAGAAGAAGAAGAACATGTAGTAGTTGATACAAGTAAAGAGTCACCAGGTATGAATGCTGAAAAAATAATAAATCATCAGGACTGACGTGTAATGCACATGCTTTCCTGAGCAGTCATCACCGGTTATTATAGAAGTAATAAAATTATTGTGTTAGCAACTAACTTGTGATAGTTATACTGTGGCTTTAGTCTCATGGATTTGGCCCTGCCAATCACAGCAACAGCCAAAATGAGAGATAGGTATATCACAGCAGCTAAGGAAAGCATCATTTTTAGCTCCTTATATGCGGCCATCTTATATAGAAGAAGATAGAAAAATAAGGTGAGAGTGATGGTCTGGCTAGAACAACCTTTCGTTCTAGTGTGTACAGTGTGGATTGTGGGAACCGGCCTGGCCCGGATGTTGATGTTGACATGGGCTTGATGACTCACCACCACCAGGGAATTTGCCTTGAGCGCTTACCTGATGTATAGGAATCAATGATGTTACTGCACCTAGTGCTGCTACGATTGCTACTATTGCTAAAATTGCTGTTGCTCGCATATTAGCAATCCTCCCGGGCTTTTATATTTAAGCATTATGCGAAAAATTTGTCAACGTGTTACATTCTGGGGAGATTGCTTATCTTTGTTCATCTTTGTTTCTTTGTTCATAATATCTGTAGGTCGTTTGAAGTAGATAATAAATTACAAGCTGGAGAAGCAACGAGGAGAGATTAGCACTTTGGTAACAGAGCAGAGCAATTAACCCGCTGCTTCTCCAGTATTCCATGCAGTTGTCTCTTGGGCTTAAGTCGGCTGTTTCAAGGCTTACCAGTTGCTACTTTCTATATTCCTGGCTCTCCTAATCCAGTTGTCCCTTTCGATAGTAACATTACACAACAGAGGTTAGAAAGTAACTCGCCCAATCCTTGAACCAGAAGATGCTTGGGCTAAATATGACCCAGACCCAGACCCAAATTCAAAGGACCGGCCATAGATAGAGAAATGATTGGAGAATCAGCAGCACCTGTAGATAGACAGTTTGATGATGAAAGCCACTTAACCGACTACAGTGTCGCCTGCTTACGCCTGCGAGACATTGGCGTCATTGAAGGAATTTCAATCTAAAACCACTCATAGCTTTATCACTTAATGATATATTGCAGAAGCAGATATAATATATGATAGTGGTCAGTATTTACATCGCATAGTCATTCATGAATTAAAAGCACGGGCTTTCTTATGCTATCTACTACTTTCCTAACAGTACTCCCTAGAACTCTAACATATGAAGTAATCCTGCTACTTGCCATAACTATTAAATCAAAATCAATCTCTTCTGATTGATGGACTATTTCATCAACTATCTTGCCTGTACGTATTTTATATGATATTTTATTTATTCCTGCATCTTTGCATAGTCTTATTCTTTTATCTAGCATTCGTTTTACTACTCCTTCTAAAGTATTTCGTAAATCTTCCTTTGCTTTTTCTATAGATATATCTGATTTGATAAACGTAAGAATGGTGCTTGGTGGAATGACGACATCCTCTATAACATTAAGTACAATGATTTCAGCATCAGATATTTTAGACAAATATGCTGCGTGACTAAGGGCTTTATCTGACATGATAGAACCATCGTGTGGAACTAGTATCTTTTGATATCTAATTTGGGAATCTACTGAAAATAAATTAGTTGTATTACTAGGTGTTGTTATAGAACTCATTGTATCATTATCTTAATGCCCTATGATATAGGAATAACTCTTATTAAGACAGTAACAGTAACTGCTTCTGAATTTGTACGCTACCGGAATATGGAATATTAAAGGGCTTTCGCATTTCCATGTGTTAGTAGTAGTGCAAGGTAGTTAACGATAACAAAATTGCTCTACTACAAGTTTCTAGTTTAGAATCTGTAACTTTGACCTAAGTTCTTCGAACCTATTTCTTAGAGTTACTTCAGTTATTCCTGCTGCTGATGCCATACATCTTTGAGTAACGGGTTTATTTCCAGCACTAGTATTTGCAAGACATTTTCTTTCTTGTTATATAGAGGCGAGCAGAGATTATCAATTGAATGATATAATTTATTTCCTGATGTGTTATAAGGCCTGCGTAAGAGCCAAGGTTTATTTTTTTAAGGCAACCAATGAGAGAAATAGGAAGGAAAAACATAGGTGTTTGAGAGAATCAGACGATCACCTTAAACTAGCAAAATTATATCTTGGATTTTTGTAGTCATTCTGGTATGTAAAAGATAGTAGTCATTGGCTGGTTATTTAATTATTTTCTCCAGATCATTGCTAACTGTCTCGTATACGGTATACTCACTTGGCTAATACGGATTTCTATTGACGCACCAATGTAAAGAATAAGACGAGGAGACTTACTTAGCCATCACCATGGGAAAGAACAATCAAGAATTTCGTTATCCTTATTGGAGTCTTCCTACTGCCCCTCTTCTAGGGGAGTCTTGTACTAATCAAGTTTTACATGCAAATTTGTGTATTATGTTACCTGGGCAGTGGTCCATCACTGGCTACAGATGAGTTTAAGTTCACATGATCTGTTTGTTTTGAGTGGTGGAATTAGAGAGCTAAAGAACTGGAAGTCTATAATGAAAACCCATATCAGACTTGCCTCTGATATAGTTCTACTAAATCTCTTGCAGTTACTATTCCCACAATTTTACGATCCATTCTCAATGGTAGTCTTTTTATCTTTGCTATTCGCATAGTCTGTACAGCATCTGCAGCAGATATCCCATTGTTTCCTATTTCTGCACTTATCAGTTCATTTGTGCAATAATCTCCAATTCTTTTATCCAATCTGACTTCTTCTGAGAGCACTCTTGTCAAAAGATCTCTTTCAGTAAATATTCCATATGGTGTTCCACCCTTGTTTACTATTATACTACCTATGCTTTTCTTAAACATAATATCAATAGCACTACTAATACAGCTATCATAATCAATAGAAAAAACTTTTCCAGTCATTATTGATTTCAAAGATGGATTTGCAGCTGCCTGAGAGAATGCTCTTACAATATCAGAAGCTGTAATAATGCCAACTAGCTTTTCATTCCTATCATATTCTGGCAGTTGTCGGCGGCGATGACTGGCGGCATCATCATTATCTTTAGTGTGCTGTTCACTAATACTATTATTATTATTACTATTTTCATTATTATTGTTCTCATCTTGTGCTCCTCTATCAAAGACTAATATCCTACCTTTCTTTTGGATCATTATACTTGCTGCATGAAGAACTCGAGTATTATAATAAACTGCAAAGAACGGTT
>JBKPMK010000179.1:0-11101 GCA_046732115.1 Thermoproteota archaeon | reverse complement strand
ATGATTCTTACATTTCTTCACTTTGGTCACAAAGAAAATGAAAACTAAGTATTTACACGGAAGTATGGTTTTTACTAATTGTGATTATGATATGTTTTGGAAGTGAATATCTTGTTTTAGTTTATTATATGGAAGTATAACTCATCACTGTTTTAGTGTTAAGCTATAAGTATCTTTAAAGTCAACCCTATAATGCCGATTAGATCTCCATTAGTGGAAAGCGTTTATAAATCTACGTACAATGAAGCGAGTTTAGTTGATCTTATTTCAGTACTTTAATACATTGACTATAGTTCATGTCATATCTAATATTAATAACAACACTTTAGAATTTTTAGAAGGAATATAATTAGATAGTAATATTTATGGAACTATTCGAGGAACAAAGTTGGAAAATTAGCCTTTATTGTTGCAGAATTTTTTAATACTTATATATGATCTTATAAAGAAGTAAAAATAGAGATATCCGGATGTTTCCCTAATAGTAGCAGATATGAATTACAATTCACCGTTTATATCCTCTGTATGACGCTCGCCCATTACTGCCTTTTTTGGTTTTTTACATTGATGGAATTATATTCTTATAATGAACATGTAAAAATATTAGCAAATATATTCTGGTAAAAACAATGGAGTAAAATTCTTTATTCAGCAAGTATCCTATGTTATCAATTCTCTCCATCAAGTTGTATGTGACGTAGGACGCCAGAATTGATATTGAGTGGGCTATAAATGATTTATAATATATTGATTTATATCATATATGTGCGGATTGTTCAATCTCAAAGATTTGACTTCTGACGAAATAGATCAGCTTACACGGGCAATTGATGAATATAGTTCAGAAGAGAGAAAGGCAATAGCTGATTTTCAAAAAGCCATGAATGGGTTTGCAACAGATAGATCATTCGAAACGTGTCTAGAATCTCTAAATGCATCTATGCAGATAGCTAATATCAGGGCTAAATTAGTCGAATCATACGAATATTATGCGAGATTATTAGAAAAAGAGATTACTAAATTGAACAGACAAATAAAGGGTGTAGATAAATGAAATATAAAATATAATACTGACCGAAATTTAGCAGGGTTGACAGGTTACGTAGCAAAAGTATTATTTATCACATGTAATCTTTTGTATCAAACTATTTTTGTTTCACTAAATATTTCTATTTCATTCTCAGAGATAATATATAAATCACTACTATTGGAAGACGATGCGGTTCCTAATTGTGCCTAGCTTTTCAATACTGATTTCAACTACATCGCCATCTTTCAAATATTTTGGATCCTTCATTGACATTGCTACACCTGCGGGAGTACCTGTAGAAATAATATCGCCTGCTTCGATCGTCATAACCATGCTCAAACTTGAGATTATCTTCTTTATTGGAAGAACCATGTTTTCACTTGATGAATTTTGTCGTAGCTCTCCGTTCACTTTAGTGACAATTCTCAGACTTTGTGGATCAGCCACCTCATCTTTAGTTGTAATCCAAGGACCACAAGGAGCAAAAGTGTCAATGCTCTTTGCGCGAGTATATTGTTTATCCTTGAATTGTATATCTCTTGAAGATACATCGTGTAAAATCATATACCCAAAAACAGATTCTAAAGCTCGATTTTCTGGTACTTTCTTTACATCTTGTCCGATTATTACTGCTATCTCTGCTTCATAATCTAATCGTTTTACAAATGAAGGACATATTACATCATTAAAAGGAGGATTTAATGTTGTTCTTGGTTTCATAAATATTACAGGTTCGTCAGAAGGTGTCAGGCCAGCATCCCTAGCATGATCATAATAATTGAATGCCAGGCATATTATCTTAGGCGGATTTGGGATAGGCGCTAATAGTCGAACGTTTTCAATGCTATGATTATAATTTAATTTATTCTGATATTGTTTTACTTCATTTAGCCAACCCTTGAACATGAATTCCTTGATACTTGATGGTATAGGAATTCCTGTTTGTTCCTGAATTTCCGATCTTGTGATTAAATTCTTTAGGTCGTTAGAAACAATGGCATATGTGTCTCCTAACCATCTGTCTTTTATTCTTGCGATCTTCATTGGTGGTATCCTACCTATGAGTAAATATCGCTGTACTACTGTCATCAAGCCTACAGAACCCAAATCTTACAAATTGAATTCTAGTATCAGGCTTGAGGGTTGACACAAACGATTCTGCAAATCCTTCAAAAATCTCCAAACTATTTGCGTTATATTCTTCCCCTATGTATAGTTCTCTTGCCATAATTACCTTGTATAGAATTGCGTCATTCTTTGCAACCCAATGAATCTTTGGAATATTTTGTTTTATAGCATCTCCCACTGAATATGCGATTATTATTTGCTTATGATTTTCAGATGTAATAACTTCTGTTACCTGAATATTATATAGATCCATTAGCCTGATTTCATCGCCAGTGTTAAGCTTAGCAGCATCATCTCTAGTGATATAAAAAGAGTCTGAAACGCTCACCTTTCTGATTCCAAGATCAGCACTAGGATGATTCTTTACTACTACCTCCTTTTGAGAGGCATTTTGAATATGTAACTCTACAGGCTCCCTGACGAACGACAATCTCATACAAGTAGGATCGATTATTTTTCTGTTAAAAGCTTCAAGTGCTTCAATAGGTGGTTTAGTTTCAGCAAGTGTCAGTCCTAATGAAAGAACAAATTTCTTTATTGCCTCAGGCACGAATCCCCTTCTTTTCATTGCTACCAAAGTTGGAAGGCGAGGGTCACTCCAGCTCTTAATAATACCCTTTTCTAATAATGGCTTTATCTTTCGTTTCGAAACTGGCAGTCCTTTAAATTCTAACCTTGAAAATTCCAACATAAAAGGTTTCCTAAGGCCAAATGCGTCGAGTATCGCATAATAGAGTGCATTTCGTAATTCATACTCTTTTGTTCGAAGCGCATGTGTCACTCCGTCAAGACTGTCTTCAATGGGTACTGCAAAATCGTATGTTGGCCATACTCGAATTTTACTACCTAATTTTGGATGATCAGCATCTATTATTCTAAAAAGCGTAGGATCTCTCATTGCAGTATTTTGATCAGACATATTTCCTTTGAACCTGATTATTGCATCATTTTGTCTAAATGATCCATCAAATATTTTTTTTAATCGATCCAAAGTGAGATCTAAATTCTTTCTACATTCACATGTAACTCCTTTTTCTCTGAGATCATGAATTGTTTTCTGATTACAAATGCATACATATGCCCTATTAGAAAGAACCAATTTTTTACCATATTCATGTAATAATTGAATATCATCTGAACTATTTTTCACTATATCAGGTTTTATGCCAAGCCATTCTAAGCCATCTTTAATTGCTTCATAGTATTCAAGTTTTTCATTTAGAGGATTTGTATCATCAAAACGTAAAATCAATTTTCCATCATACATACGTGCATATTCTTTATCGATAATTGCTGCTTTGGCATGTCCTATATGTGGATAGCCATTGGGTTCAGGTGGAAATCTTGTAACTACTGTTCCCATTTCTGCAAACGCTAAAGGAGGTAAATGTGCCTGAGAGATCACAGTTTGCTTATTTCTTCTTTGTGAATCTCCAGGTTCCATACTATCGAGCAATGCCTTTTGATCTGTTAATGATAGTCCATTAATCTCCCGTACCATATCTGCAATTTTAGGTATCAAATTCTTCAGGTTACCTCTAAGCTCGGGTTTATAACCAACAATCTTTGCAATAACGGGGTCTATCCTTGATTTCCCGTTATATTCAACAGCATTTTTCAGACTAGTAATTTTAATGATTTTTTCAGTGTCTTCATCTAAGTCCACTATATATTACAGACTCCTTTCTACGATAAAACTGGCAGAAGATTCTAGCGCCCTCTTAGCATCTGAATCTTCATATTTTTCAATAGACTTTATTGCTGTGTCTATGTGTGCTTTTGCAGCATCCCTTATATGTTGGTCTATGCCAATAACAGAAATAATTCTGACTGCTTCTTCTAAATCGACGCTTGAGGCATTCTTTGAGTTAAAGACTTTGAGAATTTTATTCCTGTTCTCACCGTCTGCATTGTTTAATGCTAAGAGAATCGGATATGTTTTTTTCCCTTCTCTGATGTCATTTCCTACTGCTTTACCGGTAACTTTAGGATCTCCTATTATTCCAATTAAATCATCAATTAATTGAAATGCTATGCCTACATTCCTACCAAACGATGAAAGATTCTCAATATCTTGCATGTTTGGATCTGCTGCGGATAATACACCTAATCCACAGGACACCTCAAAGAGAGCTGCAGTCTTTTTACCAATCATATTGATATACTGGGATTCAGAAGAAAATATTCTGTCTGATGCCATGCCGACATCAGTAGCTTGGCCTTCGCATACATGTATGCATGCGGTTGAGAGCCTTACAATCATTTCACAGATATCCTTTTCTGCTATCCCCACTTTTCTACCGTTTATTGCAATTAGTTGAAATGCCTTCGAAAATAAAATGTCCCCTGCAAGAATGGCTAATGGTATACCGTAATATTTATGAACCGTTGAAACGTTATGGCGTATGTCGTCATTATCCATAATATCATCATGTACAAGAGAGAAATTATGGATCATTTCAACCGCTACAGCTGCGGGCATACATCTTTTTGAATTACCTCCAAACATTTCACATGATTTGACTACCATGAAAGGACGTAACCGTTTACCGCCAGTTGTAATGTAATGCGATGATGCATTATAGAGTTCGCTTGGCTCACCTTTTAAAATCGAAATAACGAACTCTTTTATATATGAAGCATTAGTTTCAAGCTCGTCCCTAATACTGCTTGCCTTCATCTACGGTTGACCCTCTCTGCTAAAGCTCCTGTTAATATATACCTTGAGCTTTTCAATGCCGAGATATTCTCTGCGCCTATAAGGAACATTGTACTTTTAAGTTCTGCAAGAACAATATCTGCAAATTTAAACAGATTTTCTTCAGATTCTGAAGCCTTTCTCAAAAAGGGAAAAGCCATAGCACACATATCCGCACCTACTGCAATACACTTTGCAATTTCTAACCCATTACGCAAGCCACCAGACGCAATAAGAGGTGTTTTCACCACTTTCTTCACTTCGAGTAAACTTGCTGCAGTAGGAATTCCCCAATCCCAAAACATTTCACCCAAATGAATTTTAATAACATCTTTCGCGTTCTCTGCTCTCAATTTTTCAACTCCCGCCCAGCTAGTTCCACCTGCACCTGCGACATTAATTGCAGATACGCCAACCATCTCCAGCTTTATGGCTACTTCTTTAGATATTCCCGCACCCACTTCCTTTACGATAATCGGAATATGAAGATTATTCACTAATTCTGCAATTTTTCCAAGCACTCCTCTGTATTTTGGTTCTCCCTCTGGTTGAATAAGCTCCTGCAATGGATTAAGATGAACTGCAAGAGCATTAGCTTGTATCATGTCTACAATTTTTCTTATATCATCTATTGAAAGACCGCTACTTAGTTGCGCTCCTCCGATGTTTGCAATAAGAAAGGCATTAGGAGCATTTTTTCTTGCTACAGAATATGTTTCTGCTAATTCTTCACTTACTAGGCCTGCCCTTTGACTGCCTAAACCCATTGCAAATCCATATTTATCAGCAAGTTGTGCTAATCTTGAATTAATGTTAATTGCATCAGGAGTTCCCCCTGTCATGGAGTCTACAACAACTGGTGCAGAGAATTTGTGATTCAGAAAAGTAGTTGATGTATCGATATCACCATAATCAACTTCTGGTAAAGCATTATGGATAAATCCGATATATTCTAAATAGTTTGATGTTGTTTTTGCCTGAACATCTTTATTTAATGGTATATTGATTCCATCTTTCTTACGTTCTTTTATAATTTCAATATCTGATGGCAAAACATCTATATCTGTCACATTATTTGCAGCTCCTTTTTCCTTTTACTAAGGTACCCTCGAAACCTGTGCCAGTAATAGCATTTATAATTCTCTCTGGTTTTAACCCATTTACCATCATTACATCTATCCCAATATCAGATATCTTTAGCGCCTCGGCAACCTTTCTTCGCATGCCACCTGTCACATCTTGCATTACTTTTGAAAACCTAACAGAATTATTATTCTTTAATTCTTTTAGAATTTCTCTTTTTCTCATATCTTTATAGATGCCATCTACATTGAGTGTAAAAATTACTTTCGATGGTCTTAAAAATTTAGAAAGAAGTGACATTAATACATCACCTGATAAAATCGAATACATTTTATTTTCCACATAGATAACATCTCCAAATGTTATTGGAATTACACTGCTTTCTACAATTGATTTGAGTTCTTTGATTTTTTTAATAATTGGCTTGCTATCATAGATAAACATAGAAGGTATAACCGTATAAGGATTCATTCCTACTTTAATCATAGAATCAACTATAATTTGGTTTAATGCTATCATGGATTCATGTACTATCGATACCCCATGTGAATCGTATTGATCTGGTTTTGAATGCATATTATATTTTACAGACCAATAATGTCCAAATGAACCACCGCCATGAATGAGTATGATTGGCGTTTTTATAGATGCAAGTACGTATGAAATACGCCTAATTGCTTCAAAATTGGCAGCAAGGGGTTTTTCCTTGAATGTAATAACGGATCCACCAAGCTTAATTAATATAAGATTACGCCCCATTTATAAAAAATCATAACTTTTGAGTGGATTTAAAGTTTAGTATGTTATCAAACCATTGTAATCGAATTTCACAGGAATACATTCAAATCTATTTTTTTTGATCTCAGAAATTACTCTCATCTTTTTTTCATGTGGAATAAGCGCAATTATGCTTCCACCTCCCCCTGCACCGGTAAGTTTCGCTCCCAAGGCACCATTTCTAACACAAATTTGTACTGCGCGGTCTATCTTTCTATGAGAGACTCCAATGTGCCGTAACAGTGCATGGTTTTCATTCATCAATTCTCCAAGTTTTTTTTCATTGCCATTGTTAATTGACGCAAGTGCTTGTTCGCAGATAGTATCTGCATGAGAGGTCAGGTCGATAAAGAGTAAAACATTTTGATCTCTAAAATTCTTGACCAAAGAAACCAAATCCCCAGTCGAATGTTTCATTCTCGTATTAACAATAACCAAAGTTGGATCGTTCTTTGACTTAATTTTTTTGAATCCTTCATCCTTGATATAATACATTAAACCTCCAAACACTGAAATATAACAATCGGCTCCAGAAGAATTTTTGTGAACTAAGCGTTCACATTCAACCGCTTTTACACATATCCATTGTCTGTTGGGCTCACGAAATAATGAATCTACTGCAGCTACCGTAGCTACACAACACGCAGCAGAAGATCCTAGTCCAACTCCATATGGAATATCAGAAATCAAATTTATATTGATTCCCAAATTTTGATTTCTTTCTGAAAGAACAGAGCTTACACATTTAAAAATCAGATCTAGAATTTGTTTCGCTTTTTTTCCACCCTTTATCAACGTGAATTCTGAATCCTTATAGGATCCTACAATACCTAAGTTTGATATAATATTGATTGTGTGGTTTTTATTCAAACATACATTTACCTTAATACGTTTGTTGATTGACGCTAAAATTGCATGACTGCCGTATACAACGAAATGTTCGCCAAACAGGATAATCTTTCCAGGAGCTGATGCTGCAGCTGAAGTCTTCCTCAAACTCATATAAATATAATAGATGAGTAGCCAACAACCGCGCTCATATCTCCTGTAATGTTGCCACTTGTAGCATACCTTAGCAATAGACCTTTGGTTGCGCCCAAATACTTTACTGCTTTCATTACCGAAGCAATTGCACCGTATCCACAAGCAGATACAGCAAGTCTGTCCAATACATCATAGAACTTTGAAACATCTAGAGATAAGATAGTCTTTATTAATTCGCCATCTTTTCTATGTGCTTCATCATTTGATTCGTAATGAGTAAAGTCAGATGATGCAATAAGTAACGCATTATTAGTATTTGCTATTGAGTGGGCTATGGACTCACCTATGTCTATTGCTGTTTTAATATCTTGCATTATCAGTATAATTGGAACAATTCTGATTTTTTTATTTTTGTTAATATATTGAAGAAATGGGATCTGTACTTCTAAACAATGATCTCTACTATGAGCAAAATCATCGAATTCTGCAATCCCAGACTTGGAGATTTCTAATGCCAGATCTTGATTGATTTCAATTTCTCCTAATGGAGTTTCCCACACGCCATTTCGCATTATAGATACTCCGTTGCCAATCCCATAGTGGTTAGGACCTATCATAATCACATCATCAAACCCCATAGACGATACTTCATAAAATCCATTTGCAGCAACAGCGCCTGAATAAATATACCCTGCATGGGGTGAGACAATTCCATAAATTCTGTGTTTAAATTCAGAGGGTGGAATTTGGCCTGGCCCAAATTTCGGATCTTTAAATGATCGTTCTATTAATTGCTGAAGCTCCATAGGCTCGCTTGGGTAGAATATTCCAGATACGGCAGGAAGTCTTCTAGGGCCACCACTCAAGATATTTCCTCGACTAGTTTGGTTTCAAAGTCATCAATTGACATTTTCATTTCGTTGTCAGATTTGATCGCACCTTGTCTCTTCAATACCTCTCTTGCAAGAAGCCAATATACAGTGGCAAGAGCTTTTCGTCCCCTGTTATTTGCAGGAATCACGAGATCTACTTTTGAAGTTACATTGTCACTATTAGATATTGCAATTACTGGAACACCTGCTCTTGTAGCCTCTAATACTGCTTGCTGATCTGCCTGTGGATCGGTAACAATTACGATCTCTGGTTCCATATACTTTGGTAAAGATGGGTTTGTGAATGTACCTGGCATAAATCTTCCAAATATGCTCATAGCACCGGTGAGTTCACAAAACTTCTCTACAGGTGTTTTACCATATTCCCGCGCAGAAGTAACTGCAACTTTGGAGATATTAGCACGCCCGATGAATTTGGCTGCTACATCAATTTTTGCTAAAGTCTTACTAATGTCAAGAATATACAAACCTTCGGGGTTCGCGCGAACAATGAATTGAGTCATGTATTTTGTTTTTACTGGTGTGCCAACACGTATACCAGTAGATAAGATCATTTTTTCTAAATTGTTGGCTTCTGATGCATAACTACCATCCTCCTGAATTTCTTGACCAGGAGAAGATGAGATCGAGTCTTCAATAGGCTTATCATCATTAGATTCTTCATGTTTTTCAATAGGAGAAGAATCCGTATTTTGAATTTCCTTATCATCACTCATTTTATGTAGAGGACAGATCGGCCATACCTTCTATTAAATCATACTCTCCAACGCGCAAAAGTTCGTTTAATTTTGCAATACGTTCTCCGCCCAGAACTCCTGACTTTAACATTTTAGAATTGGTAGCTATTGCAATATGTGAAATATGTGAATCTACCGATTCACCAGATCTGTGTGACGTTATAATTTTTACATTATTTCTAATACATACATCAGCAAACTGCATGGCATCATAGAGAGTTCCAGTCTGATTAACTTTCAAAATTGCACCACTGCAAGACTTGTACTTTGCTGCTTCTTCGATTCGATTTGCATTTGTAACTAACATATCATCGCCAGTAACTATGCATTGTGGATTCTTTTTGGTTATAATAGCCATACTTTGAAAGTCTTCCTCATGGACAGGATCCTCCGAATATATCAGTTTGTATTTGTTGATTAGATCATTAATAAAATCAATTTGTTGTTCACTATCACGTATTATTCCCTGTCTTGCATAATTATAAGCCTTCTTCTTTTCGTCCCAAAATGAGGAACTTGCAAAATCAATTCCTATGGATACATCGCTACCAAGGGAAAAGCCACAATTTTTAACAGATTTCTCCAAGATTTCAAATGCCTCATCATTATTCACATTAGGAGCCCACGCACCCTCATCTCCTCTACCATAGGTAAAGCGTTTATCTATAGATTCAATAACTTTCCTAACTTGCTTATGTACCGTAAAATTAATTTCCAGAGCTTCCATGATGTTTCTTGCTCCGATAGGGCAAATCAGAAATTCCTGTATGTCAGGTGTACCCGGGCCAGCATGAGCACCACCACCTAAAATATTGCCAAGCGGGAAAGGATATCTGTATGGCTTTGTTAATTTCAATACTTTGAAAATAGGAACATCCAGTGCTTTTGCTGCAGACTCAATAGCTGCAATGCTCAAAGCATAGGCAATAGACCCACCAATTTTACTATATGTTTCAGTATTATCAATATTTCTTAAAACATCAAAAATTGCCTTTGGATCTTCTGCATTAAGTCCTACAAATTTTTTTGAATTCGATTTGAATACGTCTAGCGCCTTTTCAGGATTATCGTCAGGAAAACTTTGAGCTTCGTGTTTTCCCACGCTTGCGCCAGATGGTGCACATGCTCGTCCAAGGTATTTACTATCTGAAATGACATCAATCTCAATAGTTTTACTTCCTCTGCTGTTAAAAATAATTCTTGCTTTGAGCGATGTAATTGAAGGCATCTGGTTTATTATTATTCCATTTCTGATTGGATTTCAGACATTCTTCGCCTTAAAGCTTCATAATATGGTATGACTTGATATATTGTCTCAACAGTCGAGGTGAACATTCTTCTACAACAGTATCGTTTTATGTTTAGTGAATCCATTACTTTGCCTGGATCTTCTCCAGCTTTTATTCTAGCTGAATATTCTGCATGTTTATTTGCAATCAAATTACCGCAAGTAAAGCATCGCACAGGGACTAGCATCTTTTTTAGTAGACCTTAAAGTCTTATAAAAACTATCGCTAGTATCTAACCTATTCGAGATTTCCATTGACTAAAGTTGTTGCTTACATAATAACAACTGTTGGTTTAGTATTTTTAATTAGGCCTAACCCTTGTTTATACAAGGAGTCTGTAATCTCATATTTTTATAATCCATAATATTCAAATTGGTGCAAGAAGCCATTCAAATGGCGAGCGGGAGTCGCCCAGCTTGGTCAAAGGCGTAAGACTGAGGCTCTTATCCCTCAGGGGTTCATGGGTTCAAATCCCATCTCCC
>JBKPMK010000178.1:0-1579 GCA_046732115.1 Thermoproteota archaeon | reverse complement strand
ATACCAAGGTTGTGCTAGAAACTGCCCTAACCATTGGTACGTCTTCGGTTGCTGGATTTTTATTGGAATTGCTAGTTGCTTATAGAGAAAAGAGAATAACTCATCGCTAATTTTAGATACTCTAGCTTGTGCAGGCCAGTTTAGTTTACAGAATATGGATGGAGTGATGGCTTGATTGTACAGTTGACGCCATATAGTTTGTAATTACCACAATATATGTAAATAAACTCGTTGTTATAACGAGGAACTCCAGCATATGTATATTGCGCTTGTATTAGCTGCTAGTTATGTATCCAGTTAAGTTTATAGCTTGTATTAACCGTGATTGTATTAAAAATAAAGTGGTGAGTTGAGCCCAAAATTTGTGGCAAAGTTCACACTTCTATATTTCACATCAACTCACCTTTTTTTCATATCTTGATCTTGACAATTTGAGTTGATTCCCGGCAATAAAACAAGGAGGCATATAAACTGATAAGTGCGCAATGATGTTCATGTGAGCTTGAACAAGAGCATACTTTTGCAGCAATAATCTCTAGTCCATCTAGCTTCTATTTCTCAATTTGAGTATTGTCTATACACCGAAACGCAAATTTGAAAAGAATGTTCCAACTGGTAAATGTTTACCTATGGAGTAAAAAATGATAGAGACATGTCAAATCCGCCATCATACAATAAGAATAATCAGCAACATACTCACTATCCAGCAAGGTTCTTCTTAATTGTCTCATTGTTTGTAATAGCTGTATCGATTATGGCTGTTTATTCTACTATTAGTGCTTCTGAATATGATCTAAAAAAAGATGATATGCATACTCATGCTATTGTACACTTAGTTAAATCTAATGATTGGTTAAATGATTATGAAGAGCAAAGGTTAGGAGAAAAAATTCTGCAATCTCAAATAGATAATGTGAATAGTACTATTCACAACAAACAAGCCAATAATTACCTGAATAAATACCTATCATACATTGATACTCTGCATGCCGACAAATCAGTTGAAGGGTCATTAGCTAATCTACAATATAAATCACAGATAGAAGAAGGCGAATACGAAAAAACTTTGAACGATATATCTGAGACTTCAAAGATCATAATGACATATGAGCTTGTGACTATACTGCTAATTGTAGGTGCAGGATTGGCTGGTACATCAGAAGTCACAAAGAACAAGCTGGTTGCATATCCAGGATTTGCTGTTGGCGGCGCAGGAGTAATTATACTGTTATTGTTATCATTTACAGGTACAACTATGTAACTTGGTACCTTTATGCATTCTAGTGATAACTGAACAGCATCAGTTGCTTGCTCTGTACAAGAACATCGTGGAGATAGCAAAAGGCTGATAGATTATCCTATTTGGCATATGAAGATATGGTATATAGTAATCCCGCAGTAAAAATGAGCAAACAAACCCCTTGACCGTAGACAACAACAGTTCAAGCTAAATGAGCAATCAAGCGACTCGATGACAAAAATCATGTAGTGAATTCTCAATCGGGGAACGGTTCCTATGACATACAATTAATTAACTGAATCAGGCTCTGTGAGCTCGTGCGCAGATCATATCGGATGC
>JBKPMK010000177.1:0-6176 GCA_046732115.1 Thermoproteota archaeon | reverse complement strand
TGGATTCCCTAGACAGCAAAAATTCAAATGATTTCTTGATAAACTCTTCAGGAATTATGCGTCCTCTTTCTGTCATATCCATATAATAGTCCTTATTCATAGTAATTTGATGGGTTGTCTTAGAACCACTTCCATCACTTTCAGTTATTTTTACTTCATATCTCCAACTGTTATCGTCTAATGGAGGTAGAGTGACAACAGAGATTCTTACCACACCCAATACTAAAACAAGCTAATCATTTATTAGTTATCAGAATCTCCTAAAAAATAGTGATGGTAATAATAATGCTAATAATGGGAACAGCATTAGTAGTAATAATAATAATGCAATTACAGTTAGCATCAACGATACTGGCTCAGGAATAGATTCAGAAATATTGCCTACGTTATTTACAAAATTTGCAATAAAGTCAGATAAGGGGACTGGAATAGGTTTGGGATTATTTATTTATAAGAATATTGTAGAAGCACATGGCGGTAGAATATGGGCAGAGAATAACAGCGATGGCAAAGGCGCCACTTTTAGTTTTAGCATACCTTTAGCAATGGAAGTATAGATTGGATTTAATATTTCTAGACCTTGGAAGATAGATAGATAGATAGATAGATAGATAGTATAAAGGCCAGATATCAAAAAGGCTTCTTCATATTTGTTGGATACAACAACCATCTGTTCTATTAGAATATCAATTAACACTAGTAGTGATTAATACAAAATATCATTGCCAGCATTTTCCATCAGTTAATAATATTGAGCCATACAAAGTATTAGTAATTTCTGAACTGACTATCAAACGGCTACAATGGTTATTAGAATATGACCATAAAATGAACTAATATAACACGATAGATTAAAAACCTCTGTAGTTAGTATTCCATATAAGCTACTTCAGAGATTTGTTTTATTTTGAAAGGTAGGACTGAGCTTCTTCTAAAGTCTTTCTTTCTTTCTCCGATAATGACACACCAATCATATCTTTGAACTGCAAAGCATTAACAACTGCCTTTCCTCCATAATGGTTGTTAAAGTATATTCTTAGTACTTTGGTCTGCTGTTTTATCTGTGATACTTTTTCAACCCATGGCTTTAGCTCTTCTTTGCTATACAGGTAATTATACCAGTAATGACCTTTAGTATTTCTTCCGTGAAATCTAAGGAATGACTGGTCAGCGGTTGTTATGGTAATATCAGATAAGAATTGCAAATTTTCTCTTGCAGGGGAATCTGTCATCACAGCTGCAATATTATAATGCTTTAACATATCCCATGGACCTTCGCTACTCCATGATGGGTGCCTGAATTCAACAGCATAATCATAATGACCTGATGAAGATGTAGATGAAGATGATGGGTAGTCTATCAAGGAAGCCTTCTATATTTTTAAAATCACTAACAGTAAAACTTGGAAGTTGAAATAATATTGCTCCTAGTTTATTTGCAGTTTTTAGTGGAGATATCTTATCAAGGAATTCTTCAAAGTCTATCATGACACCCTTATTGATGTCCAATCTCTTGTTATGCGTAATAGTCTCAGGTACTTTCACTGAGAATTGGAATTTCTCTGGTGTAGCTCTTACCATTCCAATAAATGTGGCTTTAGTCATTTGAGAATAGAATTTTTCATAAAAAATAGAATCCATCTCTGCTGTGTTAAAGAATTGGAAATAGTACCTTAGTCTTTTAGTATTTTTATCTGGATAAAAGACACCAGTCCATCCTCCTTTATCTGGAGTATCACCATAATTCCATCCTGAACACCCTAGTAGAAGTTCGCCCATCATTGTTTCCTACTAATCCTACAAATATCTTTTTCGCTATTTCTACCTTTTATATGCTAATCTCGAAGATATTATTCTTCAATCAATCAAAGAAAATTATTGACGAATTTCACAAAACGTAATCCACTACTATCATAAGGCGCGGAAATCCGACGGTATGTTAAGAGCCAAAAATAACAAAAACCATATACTATGAAATTTGACATCTTTAGGAGAAAGAAATTCAAGTGCAAGTATGTGGAGAGAATTTAAAACCTAGACAGAGCTTGAGCAGCATCGCAAAACGGCGCATCCTAGGTAACGCTCATCGTTTGTTTGTTTCATAAAATAAAGAGCAATTGTTTCATTGGTTAATGATTAATACATTGGTGTAGATACAATATAAGATAATAATAATGGGTGCAGCTTCAAATCGCAAACGTTCTGCTAAAGAATTTCGCTGCAGCATATGTAACAAAATTTTTGATAGTGCCGAGACATTAAATTCCCATATTAGCATGGAACATAGTCAGAAAAGTCATGCTCCTGCAGGTGTAGGTTAGCTAAATACCACCCAGTTGGTTATGCATTTTTGTTGTTAATTTATACTTCAAGTTTCACCTATGTTTAAACTCCAATTCTATTCCACGGTTCTTGCTATAACCAAAAGTAAATGACTCATTTGGTGCAATAGTAAAGCTAGTCAATTGGTTGCTGATTGCATCGCACACCAATAACATCTATCGCACAATATGAATACTGGTTTTTTTGACGACTTTACGGGAGAATGTATTTTAGCGAGTCGATTGTCGGAATCACAGCTAATTAAAGAAGAAGTTGTACCTTCCATTAGCAGCATCTGTGATAGTTGATTTATTAGTTTTAGATAGCCAAGTTAACCCAGAGTGTTAGGATAAATCGTAAAAAGTAGGATTGACACACAGGTAAAGAGCATGAACCCAAAAGTAAAAGTGGTACTTATGACTTCTTTTGAAATGTTGGATAATGAATTCTCTAATATATTACCGGATGTAACAATCGATGCTTTTATTACAAAGCCATTTACACCCAATCTCCTAAGAAATATAATAGTAAGTGCAAAATGACCGCCTGACTAACACATATGTGTCTTGTACCATCTAATCTATTGCGTAGTATAATATAGGGTAACAACAGACGGTACGAGAAGAAAGGCGGCAGCCTACCTATGACGTGTACGCATAAGCATCTATAAATTAATTTATTGATTTAAGCGAACCATGTTAAGCCAGGTTTTTAAATTATTACAGAACTATAGAGTTCCCTTTTCTATTTGGGTTATAGTGTCAAACATATAGTTTTTCATATCGTCATCTGTTTCTATGCTACGAAGTTGTTGTATGAGTGGTATTGCTTTTTTTCCATAACTAGATAATGCCCTCACACCTTTCTTCTTCTCAGTAGAATCTCTAGACAACAAAATATTATTATATATTTTCTTCATTTGTTGTTCTTCGTCTGATGGCGACAAACCTCATTATTTTATGAACTTTATGATATATGAAATTATTATTACTCCATAGTTATTTGCTCTCTTAACTTTGACTTGTACTACTTAGAATGTCTTGACCCTTATTCATAGCAATGCACACTAATACATTAAATAACTGATTTCGAGTCCCAAAGCAGTAATTTATGAAAGCTAGCGTGGGAAAAGGAAAAGTTGCCCTATAGTGTGCTTTTGGAATCTTGGTTTTTACTCTTTGGAATAATGTCGGTGCTTATGCACAAAATACATCCCACAAAATACATCTACAGCAGGAAATAGTACAACTACAACATCATCACAGATGAATGGAGTAAAGTCGTAGCAGCGATTAATATCTAATTTCTTTTTTATCTTTTTTTTCAAATAAATTCTAAACTTGGCTAGTGGTTAGTTTATCTTTAATATTTCATCTATTGCCATTTTTTACATACAAATGATTGCTACCTTCATCATATCCTAAATCAGCCATAGTCAAGACTTTAATTCCATTATCATGCAAATACTTCATTTCTTTATTTATTTATCAATTGAACAAATTTATGAAATATTTGAGCGTCGTCATGTGAGTAGCGAGTATCTAAACCATTGTGGGAAACTTCCTTCATAGCATATCTGTTTGCATAGTTTAATGTACCAGCATTAGAGTATGTTCTGCAATCAGTTTGAATTGTAGAGTGTTGTTGGTCATGCTTCCATCCATAGCAATGTAAGAACGTCAAGTCGGTAACAAAACCTCCAATAGAAAGGTCATAGTACTTTGCAATGGACCTGATTGCAGTCGCATTATTCCACCCTCTATTATGGGGAGGAGAAAAGACTGTAGGTTCAACTCCAAGGTGTTCATGAATACATTTTTTTGATTGACCTACTTGATAATTTAAATCGATGGCAGATAGTTTGCTTAGAACTTTATGTGAGGTAGAATGAGATTCTATATGATGTCCTTCTCTATACAATTGTGTTATTTCATTCCAAGTCATACGGTCAGGATTTGGACCTCTGCCACAGGAATTTAACTTGTATAGTGTTTCTCTTGTAATGCAGCATTGGGTTAATCCCTCTTTTCATTGCTATGACATAATCGCATCATTCCTCTGACATTCTATCCCTATCCTTCAGGATTAGTTCACAAAGCTTATGCGTGGTAAAATCCTCAATTGCTAAAGCGATTTTCCTCTCTAGGAGTGCTAATTGCTTGTCATTGTCGTTTACATCTAATAGTGACAAATACGTGGGTGATAATATTTTAGCTCTATCAATTTATTTGAATGCTTAGGCATGTAGGTATGATATAGCTAGCTTAACGTACTAATAATACTTTATATGAAGCAGTATTATCTATCTGTGGATGATCTTCATTAACCATGATTTTACACGGTGCACACCAGGAATAGTAAAATCTTTGGCAATTACAATAGGACAATTTAACTGATCTAGTAGAGCCAAAAAATGCAAATTATTAAAGAAACTGAATTTTCCTATCGTAGCACCAGCGATTACGAGATCAGGTTGAGATGAGTTTACTGCAGATAATATTAAATCAGCAGATTTTTCGCTATTCTGCTCAGTTTCCTCTGATAAATAAATTTCGTTAAACTCAACTCCAACTTGCTCAAGATATTCTTTCTGTTTGATATTATGTGAGAGATCATCATCTTCAGATCTCTCAATATTATTATTTTTGTTATTATTGTAATTATTGTCTTGTTTTTTGTTTATTGACAGCACACTTACATTGAATTTTCCAGAGTGCTCAAGCCAACTTGTTGCCTTCAGTGTAACATCCGAATGATCTCCACCATCATATAAGACTAACATATTCTTCTTTTCTTCTATTTGCTGTGGAAAAGTTATTGTTGCGCTTCTATTAGTCGACTCAAATATGCGTAAATCATCGCCTGTTGTTCTAATAGCTAATACATCGCAAGTGACTAATGCTTGCAGCTTTTTGCTATTTCGTAATGTTTCAAAATCAATGATCAATAAATCGATACTTTGTTCCTCAATAGTTGCTAATACAGCTTCTGTAGCATCATGTGATATTCTAACTAGATAGTGGCTTAATATGGATTCTTTTTCTAGTAATCTTTCTAATGGATCAAAAGACCTTCTGGCTACTTCACCATATGCTACACCAGCAGAAAGTGGTGTTTGTTGTGGGACAGTTATCACTCTTAATACATTGACTTCTCCATCATTCTCCTTAGCTACACTTGTTGCGTATTTTATTAGTCTGTCAGGATTTTCTGGAGTATATGGAATCAAAATTCTAAAGTGTTTTCTACTGAGATCACCCTCACTTGTTATTATAGGAGCATAGTGATCGATTTCTCTTCTGAAAGTATAAAGGCGGTATATCGCAAATCCAATGGCAACCCATATAAAAGTAATAATCCAGCTGAGAGGATCTATTATCAACAAATAAACAGCTAAGCCAAGTTTAAGAAATATTCCTATTATTGGAATAACTGGAAATAAGGGTATCTTAAATCCATATTTTAGCTTGTCACCATATATTCTACGTATAGTGATTACAGCAATGTTTACTTGAGTAAATAAAAGTAGAAAAATAACACCGGCTGCGATGGCTATTTGTGCAAGAGGAAGTGCATAAGCCATTGCTGCCATAATTATGCCTGATATCAGTATTGCAATATGAGGCGTCTTGTTCTTTGGATGTATCGAGCTTAGCTGATGGGGTAGATTATAATGTCTACCCATTGCAAATGCTACCCTTGCTGAAGAAAACGCAGTTGCATTAAGTGCTGCTAATGTAGAAATCATACCTCCGCCTAGTATGATAAAAGCTCCATATGGCAAGAACATTTCAGCAGCCTTCATTATGCCCAGCTCGCCATGATTGCCAATAAATTTCCATGAAGCTATTCCA
>JBKPMK010000176.1:0-3359 GCA_046732115.1 Thermoproteota archaeon | reverse complement strand
ATATATGTCCCTGAAGAAAGTACTACTGATTTTAAAGCAACTGCTACAAATGCAGATACTTTGCATACATGTTCAAGACAACACACCAATGAATATGTTACAATAGATTATATGGATTGGTCTTAAGAGTACATTTTGGATTGAGTTTAACTTGTTACATATCCTAATAGTTTTAGTTTGGAAGAGGTATGTATAACATACATACATACGCAGGTATAGATTTTATGTTGCGCTATTAAGTGTAAATATACGATAGCAACTGATTTGCACTTCATATCTAAGGTCAAGTGTTGCTTTCAGATTCGCTATTTTTTACTTATTTATAGTTGTTGCTTATAATAATAATGTCGTGAAAATGCAGATAACTAGGCCGATTGTCAAACGTAAAATCAGAGGTGTAAAGTTCATTAGAAATGGCAGAGGTTTTTCAAAAGCTGAACTAAATGAAGTAGGGATAATTAATATTAGTATAGCTAAGAGCAGCGGCATACCAGTTGATTTACTAAGAAAAACAAAAAACCCAGAAAATATTGAACAATTAAAGCCGATTGCAAAAGATATCTTAGATTTGAGAAAAAAAACAGGGAAAAAGTAACGCTAAACACATAAAAAATATAATCCGAGCATATTACTTGTAAATACAGGACAAGCGACTACAAATATAACAATAGATTGTAATTGGGGTCAGGAATCTAAAACGTTTTATATTCTGTCATTGAGCAATGAGGGACGTACATTTCTTGATGGAGTTCCCATACATAAAATCGTTCAAGATAAATTGAAACTTGCTGTAAATATCAAATGTGAATATACAAATAGCACGAAAATGCAAGTAGAGTGGCGTAGGACTAAAGTCTTGGAGCTGCTATCTAAGGCCATAGTCAATCGGATATTGCAAAGACGTTACAAGTTGATTTATCCATTATTAGCAGAGATGTATATTTTCTAAGACAGCAGTAGTAACATTCCAAAGCCATGAGATTTGGATTGCAAAATTGAGTCAAATTTGGTTCGCATTCTACCGCATAACGGGTAAATCTGTTCTGAATTCTACCTAATCCACTACAGCAATTGTGCTCGTTCAGGCTATTGTATACTGCTGTTTTGAATTTAGTGTAGTCAACCTAGTATCTAAATAAACCAAGGTTTGTATCAATATAGTTTGTGTTTGCTTTTTGTAGTCGCAGCAGCTAAATTCATCCACTGCTTGAAATTATATCCCGAATGGAACGTAGTAATAATTGGCACTTTGCATCTCACATAAAATGAATCTATATTAGTACTAATTTTTGTAGGGTTGATAGGATCCAAAACCAATCCATATAGCCCAGGTTCATACTGCACATGTATTATATCTGGTTTTGATTTTGTCACTGCGTTTAAAAGCACTTCACTATTGTGGGAGTTAAATGGAGATAGTCCATAAAAATCACCATCGCCTTTTTCATTGCATACAACAAAAACATCTAAACCAAACTTCCTCAAGGAAGTCGCCAAACTAGCTGAATACTTTCCTACTCCTCCTTGCATAGGAGGATATTCAGTAGTAACAATCATGATTCGTAATGGTTCGTGTTCGGGTTAAGGAGCGATCGGGTTACCACTGACTAGTTGCAACCCTTGTAGGTTCTTGATCTATCTATATATGCAAATCTGTGGAATTAATTCTATTCCTTAGATAGCCTGGAAAACTCATTTGCCTTCTCTGCAGGTACAAAAAACTGTAAATTATTACATTTGTTGCAGAACATGAATGAGGTATTAATTGTTCCTGATGTTCCATCACCCATATCAAATTCTATTTTGATGTTTGGTCTACCCTTTCCAAAATGAATCTGCTTCATCTGGTTTCCACACATAGGGCACTTAAACATTAACGATGTCATAGTTTATTATACATACGTCCTAAATTTATTTTTAGTTAACTCTGCCAGATCATGTAGTATGTCCCTTACCCCTATTACAAATCATAATAAGGATGATTATTTCGCTTTTTCAATCAGGGTGGAATATACTTATTCAACTTCATTGAACGTTTGACAATTTGGACATTGAAATACTGCATCTGAGGTTATTTGACTTTGGGAAACATTTTGAGCAATAATGTTGTCACATCTACCACAAATATAATCAATGTCGCCTGTTCCTACTATAAATGGTTCAATTTCGCTTCCATTATCCTTCTTCTTGTATATTGGTCTTGTCACTTCTTGAGGTTCTGGTATAATCCTACAGTTAATTCGAGGCATCTCTTCTTTTCTTCACTTTACTTTCAGCACATTGCTTATTTAGTATTCCTTCTTTCTTTGAGTATACCATTTCTAAAGTACACTATAGGAGATAAGCATTAAGAAAATTAATCATAGCTCAACCAGTAAACATCATTAAAAATGATTTGATATAAAAAAGATACTAAGACATTTCATTGATCATACTCACGTGGGAACGTGAATTATTGTGTGTCTATTCAACAAGTGTTGCTGTAGCAAATCTATTTCCTACTTGCTCAACCTTAACCTTAACATTCTGTTTAACTTTTCCATTCTTAACAAATACTACAAATCCTTGTATCCTAGCAACACCATCTCCTTGTCTGCTGATTTCTGTAACATCTACTTCATATTCCTTTCCTACTTCAACTGGTTTTGGAGCAGGAGAACCTCTATTAAAGTCTCTACTACCACTTCCGCCGTAACTCCTACCTCTACCGCGGCCATAACCGCTATCTCTACTGTAACTCATTTTGAATGTAAGCGGTCCTTGTCGTAATATAAATTACCTATGTCTATAAAATATGAATTAATTCTTTGCATTTTTGTTTTTTTATTAAACCAATATTACAATATTGTATACGTAAATACTAAAGCTCACGTAATAGAGAAATATGCAATAATAATAATAATAATAATAAAATCTACCTATGTGAATGAAAAAGGGCATTGTAAAAACTGTGGCGACCAGATTGGTGACGACAGCATATCCCGTGAGTTTTGCTCAGAGCAATGTGGAGTAGAATATCGCCTAGAACACAGATAGTATATCATCTGTGTGCTCTTCAACTAACGGGAACGGCTTGTAAAGTTAAACATAGAGAAAGCAAAACCCTCTTAAGCTGTATCTATAAACTTTATAATCTTACTAGTTATTGAATATATATATACATATGGTAGACTTAGTTTTGGGCAGGGGTATAACTGATCTCATTCGTGAAGCACCCTTATTTGCCAGCATATTTAGAAAATATATTGGCATTAAACTCTTTCATTCAAAGCCTGCAATATATGGCTCGGTAGACGTTAACAATATTTGTAACTTGCATTGTAGTCATTGTTATTGGTGGTTGAATAGAAAAGATGATG
>JBKPMK010000175.1:0-9271 GCA_046732115.1 Thermoproteota archaeon | reverse complement strand
TTTATCAGCTGTCCGACAGGGCATGCTGAGCAGCTAAGCTGCTTTGGATAACTCCTGAAAGCATCTAAGGAGGAAGCCTTTCCCGAGAAAAGACAGCCTTCCGTAAGGAGAAGGGCGGCCATAGAAGATGGCGTTGATGGGATGGAGGTGTAAGCATCGAGCTTTGGCGAGGTGTTCAGCCTGCCATTTCCAATAGCCCAACGCACCTGATTAATATGTGGAAATCTGAATATGAGTAACAATGAAATCTTTGCTCTAAACACGTAAAGAACTGTAATGTGGTACTGAAGATATGCTGTTTTGTTGCCGTAAATAAAAGTAGCAATGCCTAGTTGTCGTTGTGCATTTATGTATTTGTTGATTGATCCTAGCCGTGGCTGTTGTTGACGGTCCTAACTTTATTTTTAATATATCTGTATTTTACAAATAATGTTACGATTGATATTTTGAATGTTTCTCATGTTTAGTAACATAGGTTTTATAGTTGCCTTATGTTTTGAGGTATTTTTGTTATTTGACACGTGGGAAATCTAGCTGCAGCAAAGGATTATGGCTTTTGGTTCAAAGCCTTTATATCTGTTAGTTCTTGCCTTTGGCATATGTTTTCTTTGCAATGACAGTACAGATGAATAATGCGTACTCCTGATTAGTTTTATAAGAACGCGGCGATCTCATATGCTTAAGTATGCGTATAGTGTTCTATGTATGTTCAATTAAAATATGGTACTAGCTGTATGCATTTCTCATAAAGAAGATGTTGATGGAATTTCGTCAGCCGCTTTAATCAAAGCAGCGTTTAGAATTAAATCCGTTATTTTGGTTGATTATTCTAATATCATTTCTAGCCTAGAAAAGATTGCCGCATCCGACGTGGGAAAACAAAGAATTGACAGAGTATTTCTATGTGATTTAGGATTGAGTAAGAGAAATGAACAGAGATTTTTAGATGTTATGAGAACAATTATTTCAAATGGCTCTAAGGTTACATATATTGATCACCATGAGTTACCAGGTCAGACAGCGGCTGCCCTAAAGAAAATGGGGGTGGTATTAGTTCATACTATTGAAGAGTGCACCAGTGTACAAATCTATAGTAAATTTAAAAAGAAACTTAAGGCTCAAGCCGCCTTTATTGCTGCTGCGGGGGCCTTGACAGATTATATGGAAAATAGGCCTGTTGCATCATCTATTATTTCTAGATTCGATAGGCAGTTCTTGATGCTTGAAGCTACTGCACTTTCTTATATGATCTCTGCTAATCAGCATAACAATGAATTTCTATACAAGATTGTGGACAGTCTGGCAGAAATGAAATATCCTCACGAGATAGAAGGCGGATTTTCGATTGTTGAGAAACAGGCACAAAAAGTATCTAATGCAGTAAAGAAAATAGAGGAATCAATCATTAAAATTGACAATTTGGCATATATGCACAGTAATTTGGATCTGTCGGCTAATACTATAGTTAATTCTGTGCTGGGTATATCTGAGAGAACAGTTGCAATGGTCTACAAGCTCAAAGATGACATCAACTCTTACATAATCTCTGTACGTGGTTCAAAGGATTGCAAAGTTCATCTTGGCCGTCTAATCAATGATATTGCGTCAGAATTAGGAGGAAGTGGCGGAGGTCATGATAAAGCATGTGGCGCAGTTATTCCTAAGGAAAAAATCAATGAATTTATCCAACTCGTAGACAAAGGAATTGCGGCTATTGAAAAGTAGTAAATCGGATAGATTACGGCTGGCTAGATGGTGATTCTGTGATAAATGTCTCTTTGCTAGCGTTGCTAGTGTTTTACGCTTTATTGTCTTTTCATATTCAGTTTAAACTTGCGGCCACTAAGCAACCTATTGATATAAGATAGATGAAGGGAGTACACCGATGCATAATAGGAAATTGACAACTGCTTCACCAAGTCATCTTTAACGTGCTAAAAATTGTAAGCACAATCAAGATATAGGTCCTATTCGATCAAATATCTGCGTTACCAATGTATGGCAGAAAATATGAAAGGACACTGCAATTGGTTGAAAAATTTATTAGAAAACATAGAACAACCGACTATGTAACTATTCTCAATCAAATAGATATAGACTACGATACTCTCATGAAAATTCTCTCTGAACTCGGTAACAAAGGCCGTTTGAAGTAAATTGAAGTAAACTGGATGACGGTGGGATTATGTATTATCTATATACAAACGAATGGATCGCCAGTGAGTGAATGATGGACTTTTCAGCTCAACTTTGATCGCAAGATGTGCTTAACAGCTAAGAATAATAAGGAATGACTCTAAACATTTGCTGATTATTTTATTCCATGATGTGTGACAATAGAAAATCAATAGTTGAGCACCGATTAGTTGCTTCTTACAACGCAAGTTTACGGCTGATTATCCTCTGTTATACCGAAGCCAGAATGCAGTTTTTGATGTTCATTTACATTCATTCGGTGAGCCAATATCGAGTAATTAACCTGTATGCTCGAGTCATAAAATATATATCTTATTGATCTGACGTTAGCTATGGAGAATTTAGAGGCAGATCAAATTGATAACGTACTATCCAAAACAAAAAAAGTTCTGGTGATGTTTTATGCAGATTGGTGTCCTTTTTGTCAAAAATTTAAGCCGATGTTTGAATCTCTTACGGCACAGTCTAATCCAAAATATCGAGCTTATGGGGCAAAGATCAATGATGATGATAATGTATTATGGGATAAGTTTTCAATAAATGCTGTTCCCACCTTAATTGCTTTTGATGAAGCCAAGCTTGTTGCTAGAAAAGATGCTCGGATGGGTATAGGATTAACGAAATCGGATCTTGATTCTATCTTGAGCGAACTGAAATGGAACTGATATTGATGAAATTGCTTACCATAAACAATCTATATAGTTGATCAAATAAATAGTGTTATGTAAACCAAATAACTAGCTCAAGATCACAACTGTCTTTATATAACTGCAATCGATTACAGATGCTTGTAATTAAATGCCATGTCTTTACTGTACTTGTAGTGTAATACATTTAGTAAGATAGTGGCAACAACAGCAAATTATTCATAAATCGGTTTATAATATTTCATACGTAACTCTCATATTATCGTACTTCATGATATTCATGTTCACAATGGACATTATGGAAGACAAGGTTATTGCAAGACACCTATTTGAAAAATATTGTTCCAACCCTAAGAATTGGAATTTTGTGATTTCAACATCTTGTATGAGGGATGGATTCTTTGATGCTATGGTTTCAAATACTGATGAGGTTTGGCAACTTAAACTGGACTCTATATACAAGCCGTTACCACTCGTGGTTGGAACAAAGATTGATGTGGACTCTACGACGATAGAGCGTGGAGTAAGCCCAAATACGGTTCCATTTGGGTTCCGAAAACTGGATCCGCCTGTGATTATGGATATGTTGAAGAAAGTAACTGAAGAGCAAGAAACACGTACGAATGTCCATAATATGGGAGCAGATTTCGATGATCAATTATATTCGATTCTCCGCTCCCTAAAAACAGTCAAGCCAACTAGTGGAAATAATTATGTATATGGACCATTCATATTTGCTAACACGAGCACTTTAAGTCTCAATGATTACCATAAGCATGTCTCCGAAAGATTAGCCATGAAACTACGTGACACTCTCCGTACTAAGTATTCAAGCTATGGCTAATGTTAACACAATTCTTTCATTATTTTATTATATGGAGCTCAGAACAATTAGCATCAAATATTGACTCAGCTAAAGCAGTATATACCAGGAACAAAGACACACCTGACATAATCTCCTTGAATCGCGACAATCTGATTTTCATAGATCTCAGCTTTTAAGGTTACTATTCTAAAATATGGTTACAGTGAGTGATGATTATGGCTCACTAGATAGAAAGCTGAGAAATTTATTTAGTTGTCACTACCATTTTATGAATATAGGCAGACAATCTTTTCAAAGACTATTTGTTATTGCGCGATGTAAACTGTTTAGATACTGACGATCTCTTCTACTGGAGATACGACTATTATCCCTGCATTAGCTTTACCTGTGGTCGCTGACTCTTTGATAGCAAGAATTGTTTCTTGTACTTTGTTCTCATCTACTATAGTGACCACCGTACGTCGAGTTGAATACGGCATTTTTATGGTTCCGGTTCCTCTTCCAGACCTCACTGTTTCTTTTTCTCCTTTGCCCATCCCTTTAGATTCATAGAACGTTGCCTGTAGATTTAGAGATTCTAATGAAGATAATACTAAATCTATTTTTTCAGATATTATAAATGCCTCTACTCTCTTCTTTCCCATATTTTTTTTATCGTCTTGCTGTTGTTCTACAATTGAAGTACTATCAGTCATCAAATGTATGGCACTCGTGGTATGTAATAAGAATTTTTTCACAAGATATAGGCGTGACTGTAATATACTCAATTCGCATATTATGATAAGTCTAGAATTTTTGTCTGCCACTGTAGACATGCAACATAATTACCACACTTGAAGATTCATTGTTGTAATTACCCAATTATTCGAAACACTGGAATTCCCATCAAGTTGGTCTAGGATAAATTAGAATAAGTCATTGGTAGCGAACGGTCGTATCTATAGCTTGTATACATGTGTCCACCATTAAACTCCTCGTAATAATGCCTTATGCCCAGGCTTTCAAGCTTCGAATGAAGCATCCTAGCACCCAAGTGTAGATTGAACTCATCTTCAGAGCCACAGTCTATGTAAATAAATCTAAGCTTCTCTAGATTGTTCCTATGCTCCTCTATGATCCTAACAGGGTCTTGTCGTAACCATCGCCTCCATACATGTGGCAGAATCTCACCTGTTTTCAGATTAAATGGCATGTCAACTCCCATTTCCGTTGATTGAGGATTTGGGGAATAATGAGCGGCCATCGCAAATACGTTCAAAGCAGGACCATCTTGCTTATCATGATGGCTAGATTTTTTCCAGAAATTGTCAAGCCAGTTTCTTGGACCGCCATACTTTGCATAAGCTTTAAGAGCCTTAGGGAAATCCGGCAGGTAACAATATTCAAATCCAGCATCTCCCGCATGGTCTACAATTCCGTGAAACAACTCTGGATGTCGCATTGCCAACATCAGAGAACCATAGCCACCCGACGAGTGCCCAAATACTGCCCGTTTGGAAATATTGTAGTTCCTGTCCACGAATGGTACAATTTCATTTACTATGTAGTCCTCGTACTTACCCGTTGCTGAGGAGTTTAGGTACTGGTTTCCACCAAACTTTGTAAAGCAATCCAATAAGACAAGAATCATTGGACCACATTTTTTCTGCGAGATCAATCGGTTCATTCTTTGTTCTAGATTCTCTCCAAGCGGATCTACGTTTAATAACGCTCTTCCTTGACTACCAAAACCTGGAAGCAGAAAGATCGTAACATAGCCTTTTGAGTAGGATTTCGAGTAATTAGAGGGAAGATATATTATCACTTCTCGTGTGTGTGGATCTTTTAAGGGGTTCGATTTAAGGACACGGCTCTCATAACGATGGACCACTATTTTTCCTTTCACCGATGCCAACATATGTCTTGCTCATCTGTGACTTAAAACATTACAGTATAGCATTTACACTAGGTTTCATTATAAGTTGTGTTCATTGAAGTAAAAATAATGAGCCTTAAATCTCATAACAAGTCTCCTTTAGTAAAGTAATTAGGGAATGTATGGATAATAATTATTATTACCTTGATAGAAGAAGACGAACGAAATTCAGAAGATGAAATATCTTTTTCTAGTGAATCACAAACTTACTGTGTAGGTTTTGTCACTATGGTTGATTCTATCGGGACTTCCTCTGAAGTGAATGATACGAACAAAATCAGAAGATTTTATTCGTTATTTATCAATACTCTGGCTCCAATAGCACAGAGTTTTGGCGCAAAAATAATTAAGAGCACAGACACAAGTTTGATATATTACTTCCCCAAGACATCATCCTTGTCATCTAGTATTAAAAATCTATCTGCTTTTAGAGATGTCATTCTATGCGGCATTACTATGATGGCTGCAAATACGGATATTAATGCAAAACTAAGTGAAGAAGGATTACCTTCTCTGAATTACAAAATCAGTGCTGATTACGGCAGAGTAGAGATGGCGAGATCATCAACGTCCCCGGAGACTGAAGATTTGTTTGGTCCTACGATGAACGCTTGTGCAAAAATAAATTCTATGGCGCCTCCAAATGGAATGGTTATAGGAAGTGATCTATATTACATCACAAAAAAGCTTTCCCTTCTTGAAAATGATCGTTACGAGTTTAAAAGGATAGGGGAATACTCTGTTGCAGCCAGTTTTAAACTTCAATATCCTGTCTATGTATTAACATACAAGAAAAATAAATTGCAAACATTAAGTGTACATAAGCATGGTACTGAACGTAAATCGATTGTCAAGAATTCGAATGGTCAATTAATACATAATTATAATATTTTGGTAGTAGATGACGAACCAGACATACTCCTGACATTTAAAACATTCCTGTCGACTTCTGGTCTTAACTATAATGTAGATGCTTTCACAAACTCGCAGAAGGCACTAGAGCGTTTTTCACAAGTGGAACGTTCTTACTATAGCTTAGCGATAATGGATATAAGAATGCCGGATCTTAACGGACTTGAGCTTTATTGCAGACTAAAGTCAATAAATCCTGAAGTTAAAGTCCTTTTTGTATCTGCTCTGGGCATTGCGGAGGAAATATCAAGTATTTTACCGGCGATCAAATACGATGATGTCATTCAGAAGCCAGTAGAGAAGGAAAATTTTATCTACAAAGTCAAAGCGGCACTATACAATAATAATGATTGAATTGTAGGAAGCAATGCAAGGTAGTTTAGGAACCGATTAGTAGATAACTAACTGTAAATGAGTATATATTCTCAACCTGTTAAAATTCAGATCCGTCAGTTGTTAAGCGTGGTATATTTAGATTTTCAATATTGGCTTAATATTTTATAAAGGAGGTTTATTGTATAATGACTGCTCAAATAGTTATTAAACAAAGAAATAACATAGCGAATATAACATCGAATTCACAGGACTCCCTATCTTCTAATTGACAAGCCATATTATGTAGATGGCACGCGCTACAAACTAGATATATAAGTAAACAGATAAACCACTTAACCCCAAAACTTGGCGGTATAGATCGATAGCTGAACGGCCAATATCAACCGCTATCATGTTGCTATTTTTTGTTTGACAGTAAAGTTTTTCCCGAAACAAAATGTTATATTTAACAGCGAAACAAAATAAAACAAAAAAAAGTATAGTTGGTTTGATTTGATCTTATTTTCTTAATAGCACTGGTTTTTGTTTCACATGAATTCGATAAAGCTAGGCTCCGCCGCCAGTCGTGTTACCGCCAGATGCGCCGCCAGTCGTGTTACCGCCAGATGCGCCGCCAGTCATGTTACCGCCAGTCATGTTACCGCCAGATGCGCCGCCAGTCATGTTACCCTGTGCCAATGCCTGTTGTACATAGCTAATCGCGAACACAGAGGCAACAAGTACTGTTGCAATGACTGCTGCATATAGTGCTGTTGTATGTTTGTTAAACATCAAGAACAGAACACTATTCAATATAATTTATAATTTTCTAATTTGTCTTCTATAACTAGATTCATACATACGATTATAGAATAACATTGTAGAATTAGAGAACTAGATTACAACGTGGCATTCATAAACTTAAATAATTCACTCCCATAGGACATTTTCTACTTTTTTTGCATTATAACATTTAAGTGACTGTGAATTCATTGCAGATTGGAGGAAATAATAGAAGTTAGTAATGATTATACTGTTGGTCATAGAATTTGTATTATTGTTGATGCCATATCAATTAACTAATGTTCCGGGGCTGGGCTACCTAAAAATGCAACAAATGCCAGAACCTAGGGTGCTTCAGATAAACAACGGAAATATTGAGTTTAATAATCATGTGGGTATAGACTGGCTGGTTGCTATTTTGACAATAACCGGATCGATTTTATCATTAGTGGCGAGTGATAAGATTGTATACAAGCTAAAGAATAGGACACTTGATTGGCGTAATGAATTCAAATAGCAATATTCTCTACCGTCCAAAAAATTGCTACAAAGTTTGCTCATTCTCCGCCTAATTCAAAATCAATACTAACCGATTTGCCATCGTATAGCGTCAAGTGAATCTCGTCTTTCAGAAGTTGGGCTCTTTGTACCAATTCATTTAAGGTATTCCCATTTACTCTAAATTTGTACTTTTTTATAGCTTGGGTCGTATTGTCCTTAATTGTGAATATGACAGTTGTCTCATAATTCATCATTCTTTTCGTTCGCCTTCAATACTTGAACCTTGTGCCTCTCTGGGGTCTGGTGAGTACTATTTATGTATCTCTATTTAAATCAGTCAAACTTTAGACCTTCTGGAATCAGAATATCTCTTCGTCCTTTCTTGTTCCTCCCAGACCTGTCTTAATACTGGTAGCACAGTCTAGGCAAGCGCTGTCAGAAAATGGAAAGTCCTTCATACAATTCTTGCAGGTAGGCTTATTGCAGGTGGGGCATGGCTTTGTAAGCGTTTTCATATTGCACAAATAACAGAAAGACAAAGATATCATTACTACTATACATTTCATTCCTAAAAATCTTATTTTACTCTTAAAACGAAATAGATGAGGATAGATTAAGCTTATTGTATTCATAATGCACTGTTACAAAGCCCTTGGGCCCAGAAACAATACGGATAGATAAAAAATTTCTTATCCTCAGTTACTTATCTCAACCTTCTTACAAAAATTGCATTCGAAGTTTTATGACAAGGAATAAAGGATTGTTGCACTCTAGTCCTATATTGCTTAGTATATTATTTTGTTTGTATTTATTACCTTTTTTACTTCTATAAAATCTTCGATGATTTATCATTTAAAGTCTCGACATCCATGTTCGGCAGTTCTCTGCTTGCTGAAGAAGATTTGCTCATCTATTCTAATAGCCTGAATCTTGATAGTTGCTTATACGCTAGAAATAATGTAGATGCGGTTATCAAAAATCAGTTATATTTGAGATCAAATCAACTCACAAAAACCTGGATCTAGTTATTGTAGGTTAAGAATCAGGAAAAAGGTTGTTGTAAATTATTGCTACTATGCATAATATATTCATAATATATATATGCATACATCAATAAAATCATAATATACATCTTAATATAAGAACAATCTGAATGAGGCTCTCTGATGCAAAAAA
>JBKPMK010000174.1:0-6040 GCA_046732115.1 Thermoproteota archaeon | reverse complement strand
GATATAACATGGTACATAGCTGGGGTGGTGCAAAAAGTACATGGCGTAATGACCAGTTAACTAGTATTGATGTTGCATATATGAATCACAGAGAGATAATTGCATTGAATAATCCTGTGTTGTCAGACATATAGACAGCGTTGTTTTAGTATTCACTCTTTTTAAAATATTGTCTGTCTGCCACCTGTATTAGTTAGTTTGTTACTGTTCCTGTTAGTAGCCGCAGGAGTGGTAGTAATCTGTTCTGACTGTTCTTGTTGCTTATTTTTAATATACTTGAGAGCTCTGTCTATGATAGTGGCATTAGATTATTGTAGCTTAAGAAGCACCAAATAATTTTCTCGAATTTCTAAATATCGTCTAGATAATATATTGTATACCAGAGACTCGACTGTAGAGTTTGAATATTACAGTGGTGCCTCATCCAAGTAGCGGGTAAGAAGACAACCCCGTTATTTTTAAGCTATTCTACCGGCCTAATACAAACACCATTTTATACAAGACACGCTAAGAATAAAGCTAAAACTCTTAAGTTTCTGCCACTACTACAAAACAAGGTAATAACACGCCACGTTTTATCCTTACCATTTGCTTAACAATAACTCATGTTGTGATTTATACTTGGCTCAAAAATCAGATGGATGGAAATGATAGCGCTATAAAATTATAGCTAGCCTGAAGTGATACATAAGAACTTACCTATTGAATGACTCTTTTGAGCTTCCATCTTTAGAAGAGATTGAACAGATGGAAATACAAAGATCGCAAGCCATAGAATCATTGCAGATATCCGATAACTCTGTCAAGTGTCAGAGATATGGTAATGCCATGCCTATCGTGGATAAGTTGTCTAGGCCTCATAATGACCGGGTTGTTATTTTGCAGAGGCGGATAAAGTGGATGGAAAATTATTATCATGGTGATAATATTAACAACCTCAAAGCGTTAAAGCAAGAACTCGCTGAGTTGTTAGAAGATATAAAACCTATTTATTAATAATCGGTAGACTAAATGAAAACGTAGCTCCTTTTTTAAAGATAGAAGATAAATCATTTTTTGCACACGATCTTTAATTAGTCTTCATAATGCATTACATACACTTAATAAAAGCAATTTCATACATACATTGATTAGAGTACATATATTACATAGAACTAGTGGATGCCATACAATTCCATTAGCTATAGACATCCTCCGCTAATATTTTATACTTACAAACCCATTTAGGATCTAGATGATTGGTTGACTATTACGGAAGCATCACAATCAGATACAACAAACCAAAAAACTGAGGTATTGCATGGTGAGCAAAGTGTAGTAAATACAGTATTACAATTTACCTTGAAAGCAAAAAATACAATCTATGCCTGCGTAGATTATACTAGGCCATCATTAGCTGTTGAAATAGAAGAACTAAGAAAAGCATTTCTTGATGCCAAGAGAAGAGGTGTCAAATTAAGATATGTTACTGAAATTACTCATGATAATCTTGCATATTGTAAAGAGTTATTAAAAATGGTAGATGAGCTTCGTCATATAGATGGAATCAAAGGCAATTTTTACATAAGCGAGACAGAATACATAGCTCCTGCAAGCTTTCATAAGAAAGGAAAGCCAGCATCTCGAATCATCTATAGTAATGTAAGCGATATTGTAGAATACCAGCGACAATTTGTGTTTGATAGTTTTTGGAGTAGGACAATACCAGCTGAGCAGAAGATTAAGGAGATAGAGGAAGGGATAACACATTATGAAACCAAAGTGTTGGAAAATAAAAAGGACATCTTTAACCACATGAAATCTGTTATTGGGAGTTCTAGCGAGAGATCAGTTGTTTCTTCTGTTGGAGGAATGAAACTAGTCTATAATAATTTCTTTGAAGAGTACAAGAAAATAATAGATAGGCAAAGAGGGAGAGAAGTAGGAAGAACAAAAGGTAAAGGCAGCGGCAAAGGAGTGCGTTGGATTACTTTTATAGATAACGATAGTGTAGAACTAGTTAAAATTTTTCTAAATGCAGGTATACAGGTAAGACACATCAAAAACCTAACAGCTATGAATTTTGCTGTTGATGATAGATACTTTTATGCCACTATAGACAAAATGCAAGATGGTAAGCTTATGCAAAGCCTTTTGAGTAGTAATGAACCAGCTTATGTAGAACATTATAATTCTATTTTTGAAGAGCTATGGAATAATGCAGTTGATGCTGCACAGAGGATAAAAGATATTGAAGCAGGAGTACATCTAGCTGATATCGAAGTTATTCCAAGCTCAGCGAAAGCACAGCAGCTATATTTGGATATAGTCAAATCAGCCTCACAGGAAATATTATGGATATTTCCTACTTCCAATGCTCTTATCCGTCAAGAAAAGATAGGCGCAATACAATTAGCAAGAGATGCAGCCAAAGAAAGAAATGCTAAAGTTAGAATATTAGTACCTGCAAATACTCTGATCGAGGAAAAAATACAACAGCTAAAAGAACATTGTTCTTCTTCTAATGACATAATGATAGATGCAAGATATATTGAGCAGATGTCAGAGACTAAAGCCACTATACTAGTTATTGATAGAAGGGCATCATTGGTAATGGAATTAAAAGATGATTCAAAATCAACTTTTATAGAAGCAATAGGATTATCAACATATTCCAATAGTAAAGCTGGAGTTTCATCGTATGTTGCTATATTTGAGAACTTGTGGAGACAAGCTGAACTATACAACCAACTAAAAGAAGCACACGACCAATTAAAAAGACGTGATAAAATGCAAGAAGATTTTATCAATATAGCAGCCCACGAGCTACGTACTCCAATTCAGCCTATACTTGGATTAGCTCAAGTTATCCGTGACAACACAAAAGACCCAAAACAATATGAATTGCTAGACATTACTATCAGAAATGCAAAGAGATTGCAGCAGCTTACAGAAGATATATTGAACGTTACAAAGATTGAGAGTCAGTCGTTAAATCTTAATAAAGAACGATTCAGTCTAAAGAACATAATATCAAATGCTATAGATGATATAATGACAAACATACAATCAACATCTTCTTTCTCTGCTATTACTGCCAATAGTAATAACACAATAAAGTTAGTATACGATAAGCCGCAGGACATCTTTATTTATGCAGATAAAGGAAGGATAGGCCAAGTCATTTCTAACCTCTTAGATAATGCTGTCAAATTTACAAAAGATGGAGGTACAATAAATATCACAGTAGAGAAAAAAGAAAAACGAGAAGAACAAACTAACAATCAACAGCAGCAGATTGTTGTCAATATAAAAGATACAGGTACAGGGATAGACTCTCAAATTTTTCCAAGGCTATTTACAAAATTTGCTACAAAATCACAAATAAGAGGTACAGGCTTAGGATTATTCATATGCAAAGGCATCATAGAAGCACATGGTGGCAAAATATGGGCTGAGAATAATGCAGATGGTAAGGGAGCTATATTTTCATTTAGTTTACCACTTATAAACAAATAACAAACCCAAAAAGTTCAGTTATTAGATAATAGGATCAATGACTTTTTGCATGGATAGTTTTAATTCAATTATTTTAGTTACGTTGGTAGTATATAGAGAATCTCATTCGTCTACCAGTACTTGTCTCCGAAAATCGTTAATATCACGAAATTGCTTTGTACATAGCCAATTTCTTTAATAGAAATAACAATTTCATTCTTTAATAATGCGGCTTGTTGGTTGATGATGGCGGTACTAGTGTGGTGTACTACTGATACTTTTGCAACGCTGCCAGTAGTCATACATTTCTGTCTTGAACCTCCTTCTGTGTATTATTTATCTAGTTAGACAAGATTTGGATTACTAACGGCAGTAGTTCTCCTTTTTATCTTTTGAAGTGCACTTTCAAAATGTTTCATTGTAATTTTCAAACCTTGTTTTTCATCTTCTTTGTGTTGGCCAGCCTGACTTTTGACTTCCACTTTCCCTTGTTCCTCTATAATTGCTGCTGTTGTTTTATCTTTCCTCCACTTATTACTATTTGTTTCACTGATATCAGCAACGCGTTCCTTAATTGCTGACATTGCCGCTGCATTAACTATAGCTGCAATATCGGCTCCTGTAAACCCATTTGTTAGTTCTATTAGTTTATCCATATCTACTGTGTTATCAAGAGGTTTTCTTCTAGTATGGATTTTCAGTATATCTTTTCTAGCCTCCTTATCTGGGAATGGTACTTCAAGTATACGGTCAAATCGCCCTGGTCTTAGCAGCGCCTCGTCTATGATGTCCGGCCTGTTTGTCGCACCTATTACAACAACACCCTCAAGGTCTTCTAAACCATCCATTTCAGTTAGCATTTGACTGATTACCCTTTCAGTAACATGTGCGTCTCCTTCAGATCTACCTCTTCTTGGAGCGACTGCATCTAGCTCATCAAAGAAAATAATACAAGGTGCTGCCTGCCTAGCTTTTCTAAATATTTCTCTGACTCCCTTTTCTGACTCTCCAACCCATTTTGAAAGAAGTTCTGGACCTTTTACACTTATGAAGTTGGCTTCAGAGGTAGTTGCAACGGCTTTTGCAATCATTGTCTTTCCTGTTCCTGGTGGACCATACAACATTAGACCTTTTGGTGACTTCACATCTGCTTGATTGAATAAATCTGCATGTTTTAATGGCCATTCTATTGCTTCTGCTAGTTCTTCTTTAACCTCAGTTAATCCACCGATATCGTCCCAGTTAACATTGGGCCTTTGTATCTGTACTTCTCTCATGGCAGATGGTTGAACATCCTTTAGTCCATTATGAAAGTCTTCGTTTGTAATCTTAATTTTGTTTAAAACTTCAACTGGAATCTTGGACTGCTCCATGCTGATTTCAGGAAGTACCCTTCTAAGTGATCTCATGGCTGCTTCTTTACTTAACGCTTCTAAATCAGCACCAACAAAGCCATGAGTAACTTTGGCAATTGATTCTAAATTCACATCTTCAGTTAATGGCATTCCCCTAGTATGTATTTGCAAAATGTCAAATCTTCCTTCTTGATCTGGTATCCCTATTTCAATTTCTCTATCAAATCTTCCAGGACGTCTTAATGCTGGATCAATTGCATTTGGTCTGTTAGTAGCACCTATTACCACAAGCTTGCCTCTACCTTCAATTCCGTCCATCAATGTCAATAATTGGGATACTACCCTTTTCTCCACATCTCCTGATACTTCCTCCCTCTTTGGAGCTATCGAGTCTATCTCGTCTATAAATATAATCGATGGAGAATTTTGTTGAGCTTGTTTGAATGTTTCCCTTAAACGCTCTTCACTTTCTCCATAGAATTTGCTCATTATCTCTGGGCCGCCTATAGAATAAAAGTTTGCGTTTGTCTCATTAGCTACTGCCTTTGCTAACAAAGTCTTTCCTGTACCAGGATGACCATACAGTAATACGCCCTTCGGTGCCTCAATTCCAATTCTCTCAAAAATCTCTGGATGTCTTAGTGGAAGTTCAATCATTTCTCGAACTTTTTGTACTTCGTTCTTTAAACCGCCAATATCCTCATATGTTATCCTGGGAATAACGCCACCAGCACCAGCTTTGGGTACTGATCCAATAATGAACTCTGTAAGATCATTGTCAACTAACGATGCTGCTGCATCTGAGGACGGCGATATACTACTAATTACAAAACCAATTTTCCTTCCCATTATATTAAGTGGAATCATATCTCCCTTAGCAACTACACGACCATCAAGTAATTCTGGAAGATGTTCTTCGAGACCTACAATGTTTAATTCTTCAATAGGCGATAGAATTACTTGCTCTGCCTTTGTGACATCGGTAACCTTCTGAACGTTTACTCTATCATCAATCCCTACGCCTATGTTGTTACGAGTATAACCATCAATCCTAATCAAACCACGCCCGTAGTCATCCGGCTGACCAGACCATAACAAGACGAAAGTTTTCTTTCTAGAACCCCTAATTTCAATTACATCTCCCGTAGATAAACGCAACTTCTCCATTACCCTTGGATCAAGCAAGGCTACTCCTCTACCTACAAACT
>JBKPMK010000173.1:0-2882 GCA_046732115.1 Thermoproteota archaeon | reverse complement strand
CGAGATTTTAAAACTAGCACAGGAATATATGAAGGAAATTGAAGAAATCAGACTTAACAAAGAAGAGATTGGTCTTGATACTATAGAGCAATCCTATCTAATTGTACATGAGAGAGAGAAGTTTAAGCATCTGTGCAACTTTATAAAAAACAGAGATAACACGCAAACTATCATCTTTGCTGCAACTAAACATAGAACACAGAGACTTGCGGAAGAACTCAGGCGAGAAGGATTCAAAGCAATCACTATTCATGGGGATCTTTCTCAAAGGCAAAGAGATAATGCAATGTACCGATTCAAAAGAGGAAGTGAGGACATCTTGGTAGCAACTGACATTGCAGCACGTGGTATTGACGTCCCGGCAGTGGGTCATGTAATTAACTATGATATTCCTGAAGATCCACTGATTTACTTCCATAGAATTGGAAGAACTGCACGAGCTGGAGGAAGTGGTAAAGCTATCTCTTTAGTTTCACAGGATAGAATGGATGGTTTTTCAAGGATTTTAAGACAGACTGAACACCCTATACGTAAGCTCAATGAGGAAATGGGAATTGAAGTTCATGTTGTTCACAGTCGCTCAAATATAGGATATCACCATACACGTAATTACAATAATAATAACAGAGGCTATCATGGTAGAAGCGGAGGATATCGTCATGACACAAAAGACAGATCTCAGTATGGCAGCAGTAGATACAGTTATAACGGCTGGGGAAGACGCTACAGTCATAGCCAAAGATAAAGAAAAAACATTAAAGGCAAGTATCTGCAATGAATATATCCACAGAATAGAATATGGATACTTGCAGTATTAGCTGCTGCATAAATAAATTGTATTTATTTGGTCGAAAGAAACAATATGATTTCATTATATTATTGTATATCTGATAGTACATTCAACCATGATATTATAACAAAACTATATATCCAAAAATATCAATCTAATAATTAGATGCATTCAGTCGAATATGAAGATTCTTTCGTTAAGATTGCAGGTTTAATTGGAGGAGAGGAATACACAAAAGTTGCTCGTGCTCTTTTAAATACAGAAGACACAACTGATGAGGAAATTGCAAGTGCCACTGGTTTGAGGATCAACATAATAAGAAAGGTTCTTTATGATATGTTTGGCAAGGCTCTAATTACTGGTATAAGAGTGAAAGATGAGAAGAAGGGTTGGTTTGTGTATAGATGGCGCGCAAAGCAGGATCAGGTTGACAATTTTATTGAAAACCAGAAGAAAAAGATTCTCGACAGGCTACAAAAGAGATTGGAATACGAAGAATCGTCTGAATTTTATCACTGTGGTAACAGAGACTGCCCTCGTGTCAAATTTGACTATGCAGTAGAAGTGTTCTTTAGATGTCCTCTGTGCAGAGGATCACTTAATATGGTTGACAACAGCAAGGTAAAGGAAGCATTACATTACAAAATAGAACAGATATCCGCAGATGTCTCTTGCAACAAATAAAGCTCTAGTGTTTCTTAATATGCTATTTTCAATAAATTATGCGCGTCAAATACATCAATTATAGTTTCTCTGAGTACAGGCTAATTGATGTAAGTCTGTAGTTTCTTAAGACATACATAGACAAATATATATCTCTTTCTTTAAGTTTCACATTTCAGAGTATATTCTTCACGTTTAGCACGTCAGTTCTATCCATTGTCAGTTTTTGAAATAATATATAACCCATGTGAAGAAATCAGAAATGCAGCAAAGGTCATCTTTGCTGCAAATATAATATTCCACGGTGTCTTGGGATGTGGGTATGGGACACTTAAGCTGTCCAAATTATATTTGCCCTTTATTATATTCTGCGTTATAAAGGAATTCCAGATATTAAAGTTATATATGAATTCGTATAAAGCGATTACCATTATAGCAAGTATAACCAATTGCAATATTGATTTGATTGGTGTTGTGATAGTTCTTATCTTATCACCACCAAGCCTAGTAATACAGAACCATGACAATACAGATGCAATCATCAGATATGTAACAAGTTTTGGAGATCCTTGAAACGGAAATTCAGTACTAGATAATACCTCACCAATAATTAATCTATGCGTATTCAGATATTCTTCAGCACTAATATAAAGCGCATAGAAACAAATTGATAGCATAACAATTGCAGAAAAGTAAAACGCTATAAACAAGAGATTTCTTGTCCTTAATTCATCGTTATCCTGATCCTGATCGGAATATTGCATTCTCAGATCTTAGGGGAGAGACAATTGCAATATAAAAATTCCTGTCACTCTTAACACTATATATTATCTCAATCCACTAGATCTGCCAACGCTCTTTATCTACTGAAATGCATAGGAGTGGAGTAGAGTCTATCATGAGGATCCTTGAATATGTATGCGGATTGTCAACTAATTAATTGAGCTTGATAATTTCATGTAAATCTAATGCAAAAAGGAGCTATAATACACTCGCGGCATTTCAACGTCATTTCCGCCATTGTCATATCATAAATTAACCTTAAGCAATATCATTAATTAGTATGTAATATGTAATAATTTTCGGATATATGAGTGACTATAGAAATCCTATTCCTACTGTAGACGTTATTCTTCAAAAGGGTTCCGAAATATTGCTGATTAAAAGAAAGAATGAACCATTCAAGGACCATCTAGCACTACCAGGCGGCTTTGTAAACCAAGGAGAGAAAGTTGAAACTGCAGCCCTACGTGAACTCATCGAGGAAACTTCATTAGAAATAGAGCCTGTTGATATCCTTGGCGTATACTCTGATCCTAAGAGAGATCCAAGACGGCACATACTAACAGTTGTATTTATAGGAATAATTCTCAAAGGCGTACCAAATCCCAAAGATGATTCTTCAGAGATTCAATGGATACAATTAGAC
>JBKPMK010000172.1:0-9728 GCA_046732115.1 Thermoproteota archaeon | reverse complement strand
ACACTGCTATAGAGATCATAAACACTAATGACCAAGACAGTATAGCATTGGACATATTTTCTTAGGAATACGGTCCATAAAGAGCCTATTTTTTCCTTTGGTTTTGGTTTTGTTGTGATTATTTGGTTACTTCATGCATTAGGAGCATCCCTACTGTAAATGCAAATGGTATGGTTTATCTGATACACCTTACTTTTTTATAGCACGAATTGTTTATCTCATCGATAAATTCAACTTGAATCCTAAACTCAAAAAGGAACTAAAAATGATAGCAGTTTCCGCAGACAACTACCAACAACTGCGAATGCTCGGACACGTCCCTGAATCTTTCGATACTGTAATTGGAATGCTGATTGCTGAACATAACGTACGTGCTCATGCTGTAGGAGGCAGTTCTCATACAAAATGAACATAATATCGCTGGTGGGGCACGACTCCCAGCCAGCAGACGACGATGCGATTGACTACAGGCTGACTAGACCTATAATCATCAGAACACAAACCAGGAGGCTATCCTAGCCCATGTCTATAGAATGTAATAACAACGGCAAAGATAAAGCCTTTTTGTGGATTTCTCGCATTATTTGTTTATTTAGCGAAAAATCAGAAGGAAATACAGGCAAACACGCAAGCTTTGCAAAAATCCCTCGCAGCTTTTCGCGAACAATTCCAAGATTTCAGAGTTCAATATGAAGAAGATAATGCTGAAAACCAGCGGCAGTTGCAGGACTTGAAAAAAAGGCTCTGGCTACTCAGGGAGGGTGTTGCTTAAGTGGCTAACGAAGGAAAAGACGATTATCAGCCAGATCCAGTTAAGATCGAGGCATTCGAGAAACTAAAGAAATCAATCGATCAAGCCAAGAAGCGAGATGCAAATTCAAAGAGGAATAAAAAGAATGGCCATGAAAATGGAAATGGAAAAAGCAAAGAGGAAACTGAAGAGTCCAAAGCTGCCTGCAGCATCTTTATTTCATTTGATCAATGGCGGGCTAAGCTCCTGGAGAAATACAACAAGCTGTGCGATACCATTGCGCATTACATGCCCCACCTGTGGGCTTCATTAGAGTTTGATCTGTCAGTCAAAAATATATTGTACATAAAGGACATCGGCCAACCTTTCGCGGGTATTGTATTAGGAAAACCAAGTTCTTTGAAAACAGTCGGCTTGGAAATGTTTCGCAAGTCAAAAGATACCCATTACACTGATAATTTTACAGCAAGATCGTTTGTATCGCATAACAGTGGATTATCAGAAGAAAGGCTACAGCAAGTAGATTTGTTACCAAAAATAAGAAACAAGTGTTTTCTAACACCTGAATTAGCGCCGGTATTTTCAGCAAAAGACGAGGATCTGCTTGCGCTGCTTGGTATAATGACCAGGGTGCTAGATGGCTATGGCTATGAAAATGATAGCGGTGCACAAGGTCATAGAGGATACAACGAAAGAACGATGTTCACATGGATAGGCGCAGCCGTAGACATACCATTCAAAGTACATAAACTCATGACTACGTTAGGCCCAAGATTATACTTTCTTAGAATCCCAGGCACGCAGAACAGAACAGATGAGGATTATCTCAGTCAGCTTGAACATAATGACTTTGACATTAAAAGACATAGCATTCAGACGGCGTTAATGGACTATCTAAACTGGCTAGAACATGCATGTCCTATGATGGAACGCGACAACAAGTTTAAAAGCAATTTAAAAAAGATGCCCTGGCTTAATGGTCAAGCAAGCGCTAGTGACTATGACAAGATTCAAGCCCAAAGAAAAGCATTTGGACATATAGTGAAGCTCGCGAGATTGCTGGCGCCTTTAAGGGGCGTTGTTCCAACATGGCATACACATGATACACAAGGATCTGACTATGGTTATACTTTACCAACAATCGAAGAGCCAGACAGAGCAATGCAGCAGCTTGCAAACCTGGCTAGAGGCCACGCTATGCTAACGGGAAGAAATTACATTACAAGCGAGGAAGATCTTCCAATGATCATTAAAGTCGTATTATCTACTGCTCCAATAGAGAGAGTTACAATATTCGATGTACTGCTGGCACATGAGGGTGTTTTGAATGTCAATCAAATCACTCAATCACTTCACGTTAGTGAACACACGGCAAGAAGGACTATGCTTGAACTTGATATTCTTGGTTTAGTTGAAAGGGACACGTTAGATATGATATGCAGTGATGGAGTTGTTAGAAAGGGCTTCCAAATAAGGTTAAAGGATGAATTTCAATGGTTTTTGTCGGAAGAATTCACCAGTTTAAGGCAGGGGTTTAAGCCATCGAAAGGAGAAGAACTGAAAGAACAGGACGAGCCGACGGAAGAAAAACACCCCCCACGTAGAGACGATATTTTAGATCATGTAGAAGAAAATACTGGTGGCATATCAGAGAATGTGGTGCGTACGTATAAGGAAGAGCATCCACACAAAATATAGAAGAATCTACTACTCAATCTAAAAATGCGCCTCTAGGATGGGGGGAAATTTCTTCCACCGCCTCTAACGATAATCAACTAGATCGTTCGGCACCTAAAGCCAAACACGACGCCTATTTCAGCTTTGGAAAATGGTATTGCAACGACTGCAAGGCTAGCGGTAACAAGTTCCATATGGAAAACACGCCTTGCAAACCCAAACCCAAAGGAGTGAAGACTTAGGAATGGCTTTTCAAAAATGCTATATACCTTGGAATAAGGGAAGGAAAGAACACCAGATGGTCGTATGACAATATCGAGTTTGCAAGAACCATGCCACTCGTTAATCGCTCTGAGTGAATAAACGAGATGACAAGTACTAACTGGCGAAAACTAAGACAACAAATAGCTTCCACTGCAGGTCAATTAACCTTACCCTTGCCTTTATCATCCGAATTTGATCATCCTGTTTTAGTTTCAGCTGATCCTTTTTTGAAATGGGCCGGAGGAAAGAGGCAGTTAATGTCAGAGCTATCAGCTTTAGCGCCAAGGAAAATTGAAAGGTATTTTGAGCCATTCTTAGGAGCTGGAGCTCTATTCTTTTTTCTAATGCCTAAAGGGAAAATTAATTCATCTGCATATATTTCTGATATAAACACCGACTTGATTAATGTGTATACTGCTATTAGAGATGATCACAGAACACTGATAGACTCGCTTAGACAGCATGATACAAAGTATCAGAATGATCCAAATTACTACTACCAACTAAGAGATGAATATAATTCCAAAAGCTGTATTGGAACGCAAAGAGCAGCACAACTAATTACGCTTAACAACACTTGTTTTAATGGGCTTTATAGAGTAAACAGCAGTGGCGATTTTATATATTTAGACCCACCTTATCACGCTGTAAGCAATACCGCCTATTTCACAGGTTATAATGTCGGAGAATTTCTGGAGCAAGACCAGAAAAATCTAGCCGATGTATTTAAGCAGTTAGATGAGATGAAGTGTAACGTTATGCTTACAAATTCAAATACACAGTTTATTAGAGATCTCTATTGTAATTTCGTAATTTCGCTATAGTAGAGGCACAAACAAATAGGGTGATAAATTCGAAAACTGATAGAAGAAAGGGTCATACAGATCTTATAATCCGTAATTACAATTGATCTTAATGAAATGATCTCAATGAAATTTACACATCAGATGAGGCCGCTGTTCTTTTCCTTGCGTGGTTTGGTTTTCAGAACAGCTCTACATACAAGCGTGTCGGCAGCGCGAAATACAAGCCGATAGGTCAGGGTTTTCTGACTTTGCATTTTCCGCTGGCCTAATCTTCATATATAAAATTTTTCCAAATTTTGTTATTGAGAGTTAAAAATATGATTCCTCATATACATGATCATCATGGTCAGACGAGCTCTCTAAGAAGGTCAAATGCTTATTCTTCTTGTGACCTTGACATCTTTGTTAATTATAGTAATCTGCGGTACAGCGTGCTTTACTACTACTGCCAGTGCTGATACTACACCGTTAAAGACCTATACTGAACCTAATGGCTTTTTTACATTACAATATCCTGCAGAGTATAAACAACCAGTAACAAAATTCGATCAGCCTGCAGCTACATTTACAACAACAAACCAGCCATGGTCAGTAGTCATGACAATAACAGTAAGACCTTCAAACGAAAATACTCCTGAGGAATTTAAGGATGTTATATCCTTGCTGCCCTCAGAGGTGCAGGGTTTGTTCATGTATGCGAGACATGTTCTATCAACACGGATACAGGGGATTATTTTAATTGCAGCGTTAGTCGGAAATCACCAACAACAGGTCAAGCAAACATTCCACAAGGTCGTGGAGTGTTGGAGCAACCACCGACTCCTAAAAAACATGCTGGCACAGTATCCCAAGATAACGGTGGAGTCCATAGAGCCGAACAACCACCATCATCAAATCATTCTCCAAAACAGAACACAAAAATCACAAAAGGTGGGTTTAATATTAACCCGGCTATTGGTAAGTAGTTAGTGTCGTGTCCTATCGTTTTGCGTAAAATGCAGGAGATTGTGCTTGTTTATTTGCATATCGACATACGGTTATATGTTCCGAACTTGAGTAACAGTTATTGAAGTTAACTGCAAGTAAACGTCAGGAAGTAAGAGAATGGATAAAGCTATGCAGGATAAGAGGCTTGTCATTGCAAGCTACAATGGAAATTGTAAACAAGCAACTACCAGAAGGCCGCGCGCTTTCAATGCGTGGACTACAGGAATATATTGCAGTCATAAAGCGTGAATCTAAAAACTGGATGGATACTATGGCGTTTGACCTCTATGAGTTTGTCCACGAGTTAAAACAAAGATGGGATAACATGCGTGAAGTAAATAGAATGGCTTGGGAAATGTTAGACAACGCAAGACTGAAGGACGATATCGATGGCCAGATAAAAGCAGGTATGTTACTATACAAAGTAAACGACCAACTCCTTCAGATGCTTATGATATTGCCAACAGTAAGAGCTCCTTCTTCGTTAGAATTGGAGAAGCAACAGCATCAGCAGCAACAGCAGCAGTTTGATATTGATGACATTGACGAGGAGGACTAGTCTTAAAGAAATGACAACAGCAGAAACTCCAACACCAACTCAATATGAGGACCAATCGAAGCTAGACTACTACACCGTTGCTTACTTACGCCTGCGAGACATTGGGATTACAAAGTCACAAAACAACAAACTGGAAGGAGAAGATGCCTATAGGAGGCTTGTGGCTTTAGATAGAATGCTAAATACTGTAAAGATGGTAAGGCGTTATGTGTCTCGCAATCCTCCAGAAATACAATATCAATTACAGTTGCATTGGTATAACCAGTTCAAAGCGGCTGACGAAGGTCAGGATTTGTATAGGCCTAAACCAGAACAAGAACTAAGAAAGCAACTCCTAAGTAAGGAGGCGGAGTTAAGAAAGTACAAACAAGCTTTGACTGAATCGGAGAATCGAAGCCGACATAAATTTGTATATACATGCAGAATCTCAGAACGTTATTTTAGAACAAATATCTGAATTCAAAAACTACAAATAACCTTCCAAGTTATTTTTGAGGTTTGCAGAATGCTATCTGTCTTATGGTAATGCAGATTCAGAGCATTATCATACTGTATCGTTTAAGAACTGCTTACTAAGAATTCCTGGATCGTATAATTCTAAAATGAAGATATTTTCAATCACACCATCCTTACTACCCTTACGATCCTTACTTATAGATAGACCTTCATTACTGAAGGATATCTTGCTACACAGTATCTGGTAAGGATAGTAAGCATCGTAAGCATGATGTAGTGCAAAATTTCTGGATTCATTAGATAAGTGTGAGCGAGAGGCGAATATAATGCTAAAAGACACATAGGAAATCCTATGGATACCGGCATCCTACAGGGTGACAAAGAGAAGATAAAAATACTTACGATCAGTACTCTGCAATGTGGCGACATTTCTTAAAGATAGTCGATTGTTGTTGTTTTTCTTAACATTTGGTATTTTTAATATGATTTTCATGGGCTATGTAACTAACTTTGATAGATCAATACCAGTATTTGCTGCTTCCTCATCTCAGGTCAATATCACAAGTAACTTTACAGATCAAATAGTACAGTTAAAGAAACTTGCTTCTAACCAATCATCTGACATAGAAGACATTAAAAAATTGATGTCTCAACAAGTTCAATTGCTCGAGCGTATTGGTCAAGGAGCTAGCAAAACAACTACACAGGCTTCATTCACAGCTTTAGGCGTCTTCTTTTTGGGTACCACATTAGTTGTCTATGGATTAAGACTTACCCTTAAAGCAACAGATAGACGAACCAGTAGATACTTCAAAGCAATGATGTTAGCATTAATTACCCCTGTTATTGTACTTCTTGCGGCTTATCTGATTGGAATACCACTTTATAAGTCAGACGAATACTTTTCCCTCATAGCCATCCTGCTCATGATTCCAGTAGCCATGATCATATTCTTACTGATAGCTGAAGGTAGGTTAATAGTCGTATCACACCAAAAGGATCAACAGGGACGACAGCCTTAGTTATAATAGATGTGCAATGGTCATATTTCAAACACTAAGTATGCTGTAGATAATTGTAAACTACCTAAATATTTAGTTTAGATTAGGTTCAAGATTCCTTATATAGACCTATCAGTAGCTTGCCATATGAGCAATCAGTTTAAAGGATCTATTGGACGTACTTGGGAGGATTCAAAAGCATGGTGGCCTCAACCCATTAAAGCACCAGCTGAAGCTCCAAACATTGCCTATATTATACTAGACGACGTAGGATACGGCTGGATTAGTTGTTATGGTGGTCCTATAGATACACCAAATATAGATAAAATTGCTGCAAATGGATTACTATATAATAATTGGCATACGACTGCACTTTGTGGCTCTACAAGGGCCTGCTTGCTTACAGGCCGCAACCATCATTCGGTAGGGATGGGCGCCGTTACAGATATCGCTACAGGCTTTCCTGGATATAATGGAATAATGCCTAAGGATAAAGCAGCCATTGGAGCAATATTGCGGCAATATGGCTACAACACATTCTGTGTCGGCAAGTGGCATAATACTCCAGACACGGATACAGGACCAGAGGGACCATTTGACAGATGGCCTACTGCGGAGATGATGGGTTTTGATCGATTTTATGGATTTCTAGGAGGGGACTGCAATCAATGGTACCCTCCTTTGGTTTGGGACAATCACCCCGTAATGCCTCCAAAGACTCCAGAAGAAGGATACCACCTAAGTGTTGACTTGGTAGACAAAGCAATTCTCTTTATCAGCAACCACGAATCTGTTGGTCCTGAGAAACCATGGCTTCTATGGCTAGCCTTTGGCGCATGTCATGCTCCTCATCATGTACCAAAGGAGTGGATTGACAAATACAAAGGAAGGTTTGATAAAGGATGGGACAAAGTAAGAGAAGAGACATTACAAAGACAAAAGGATATGGGAATAGTACCGAAAAACACAGAACTAGTACCACCAAATGAAGGAGTACAAAAGTGGGATGACTTGTCAGCTGACGAGAAGAAACTATTTGCTCGAATGATGGAATGTTATGCTGGATTTCTAAGCCATGCTGATCATCAGATTGGACGGTTAATTACATTTCTAGAAGAGATTGGCAACCTAGAAAATACACTCACTTTAGTATGTTCTGACAATGGTGCAAGTGCTGAAGGCATGCTTAATGGTCTTTTCAATGAGATATCTGTATTCAATATGGAATCAGAAACTATACAAGAAAACTTGAAGAGAATAGATGAACTAGGTGGCATAACATGTTATAATCATTATCCTGTGGGCTGGGCTATGGCTGGTGATACACCATTTAAGTGGTACAAACAGTACACTCACTACGGTGGCACTAAAGATCCTTTCATAGTTCATTGGCCAAAAGGAATCAAAGATAAAGGTAAGATTCGTACACAATTTCATCACGCTATAGATGTCGTGCCTACTATTTTAGAAGCGATAGGAGTACAACCACCAGCTCAGATAGGTGGATATACACAAGCGCCTATTGAAGGTGTTAGTATGTTTTACAGCTTTAATGATGCTAATGCCCCAACAACAAAACAAGTGCAGTACTTTGAAATGTTAGGAAATCGCGGCATATGGTACAAGGGCTGGAGAGCAGTCACATTTCATGGCCAATTACCATGGGAGAACAAACCCAAATGGAGCTTTGATGAAGACAAATGGGAATTGTATAATGTAGAAGATTTCTCTGAATCTCATAACTTAGCCGAAAAAAATCCAGAAAAGCTACGCCAACTAATAGAGATGTGGTGGGCTGAAGCTGGCAAGTACAATGTACTGCCGTTAGATGATAGAAAACAAGAACGTTTGATCGCACGTGAGATACAAAAAAAGGAACAAAGATCTTACACATACTATCCTGGCACTGTAAGAGTTCCTGCAGCTAGTGCACCACATGTAAAGAATCGCTCTCACAGCATCACGGCTGTTGTAGAAGTTTCTTCACATGTGCCTGAAGGTCCAATCTGCGCCATAGGCGGAGTTGGGAGTGGCTGGTCATTATATATCAAAGACGAACATTTAGTATATTGCTACAACAACAATGGCAAACGCTACTATATACGTTCTACAAAGAAAATCCCTACTGGAGGAGAACAAATAAAGCTCCGCTTTGAATTCGAAAAGACAGGCAAGGAAAAGTTTGGCGCAGGTGGAATTGGCAGGTTGTACATAAATAATGAGAAAATCGGAGAAGGAGAAATACCGCACACAGTTAGATTCATTTATGCAATTGACGAAACCTTTGATATAGGACGTGACACAGGATCACCTGTCACAGATGAGTACAAAGCTGGCTCAGTATTCACAGGAGTGATCAAAAAGGTTGTGGTAGACCTAGCTGGTGAGCGACATATTGACCCGGAGACTGAGACTAAGATTATCATGAAGAGAGAGTAGCACAACAGTTAAACAATTAGGTAATAGTACCTATATCTATAGTCATGGTGAATCACAACAACTTGGTATGGGACTACATAGATAAACTGTCCATGGTTTCCAGCTGCATAAAAGTTATAGTCCCTAGCATCACTTGGTGATGTAGCGGTATCTACCCACCACATATACTGATAAAATAGAGCAGGATCGGTGGTTGTATTTGGTTTAGTAGATTCATTAACCCATTTTTCAGAAATAATTTGTTTCCATTCCAATTCCCGTTGTTGATAAATAATCTACCTATCTTAGCAAAGTCAATAGCTCTAGCGTTGATACCACTTTCCATTTTCTCAAATCTACTTGTATCACTATCTAAGCTCCATGATGCAGGTGCTTCCATTCCAAGAGGTTTCCAAATTTTTTCTTATCTCTCCCATTGGATTGTTCGTTGTATGCACACTAACATACGCTTGAGCACTTCGCATTAGATCGGCTAAGTCTATTACTGTTTTACCTTTCATTGGACCTTCAAGCATATCGTTGGATATACTTCCATTTACTAAATGACCATTAACCTTTCCAGTTGGATTGTTAGGCTTAAATAAAGTGGCTATTATTGGGCCATTGTCTCCTTGTTTATTTTGGTGATATGAGCTCCTGTGACTTGATCAATAGCATCTTCATCTATGTTGTCAGTATCCCCGTGCAGAAAATAAATAGCGACCAAAACTATTTTAGAGCAAGATACTTCTTGAGGATAATGTCACGTGAAGAAAAGCAAGACGAACAGGAGGTGCATCTAGTCCTTG
>JBKPMK010000171.1:0-2813 GCA_046732115.1 Thermoproteota archaeon | reverse complement strand
TCTTTTTACATTACTAGCTGCAGCAATATCTTTCATCGTTTTTGGAACTTCCAAGTCCCTATATGCAATATATACAGCAGCGGCAAGTACTGCAGGTATACTTCTTCCACGTACAAACCCTCTTTCTTGAGCCTTTCTATAGATATACGCTACTTTCTCAACTATTGCATCTGATGGTGCAAGCTTGTCTTTTAGTGTATTGAGGAGATTAAAAGCGATATTGAGACTTCTGTCTGAAGATCTGCTAAAGTGTATTCTAAAGTCCCATGCCCTTAGCCTTTGCATTGTAGAAGTAATTGATGGATCTATTTTCTGTCCGCTTGCATCCCTATCGTCCCTACCTATAATGGTAGCAAGGCCCATATCATGACGTGCTAATGAAGATGGAGCTCCTGTCCTGGCTCTTGTTTCGTCTATTTGTCCTCCTGTAAATATATGCCGTTCTAAATGACTAGTATCTTCAATCTTATCTGATATCACCATGCCACAATTGCTACAAATAATTTCACCTGATTCAGAATCAGTTACTATCTTCTCTTTTTGCTTACATATAGAACATAAAGTTTGAGTATCCTTAGAAGCATTATCTTTATTTTCTACACTTTGTATTTTATCAATAGAGAGATCATAGTTTGGATTTTCTCTACTGTAGGTGTTATTAATACCATTTTTTTTAATTTTATTTTTATTAGTTTTTGAATCCCTGTGACTATGTATAAGAGCTTGGTCAGGGGTTAAATACCAGACCATTCCAGACATTGTACTTCATTGAAGATAAAGGTATATACTGTCAGAAATGCTATGTGCACTTAATTTTGCGTACTAATTGACATACTGTGCTATTATTATGGGTTTTTTACATTGACATTTTACTTGTAATTTAAACTCAAGTAAATAACGTCCACAGTTAGAATATTCTCTGAATCATTGCATGTACCATTAATAAGCTAGATTAGTTCATTTCCTACCCTTAAAATTTTTAATGTTTAGCAACTTATCAAAAAATATTGCCTCACATTCACAATGGCCGTCGATTCTGATGAATCGTCCACATTTTGGGCATACCGTAAAAGGCCGTTTCTGAGGTGGCGAATCTTCGTCTGTATCGCTCGAATAGATTAGAGCATACATATCAATTATTGGTCAAAATACTTTATAACATTTTCATAAAAAATGTATATTCAATACATTTTATCTATATTTATATCATTTTGATGTTATTTGCACATAAAAAACTTTTAACTTCTAATTTTTTGTATATTCTGTGTTGTTATCATCTCATGCTTTAAATAGACATTTCCTCAAATACTATCAATTTGATTTTAATAACTAGAAAAATTTACAGGATAGCAATGAGGAGCATATGATTCAACTAGCGCTTTCTTTAAAATGATAAAACTTCAATGCTAATCTAAAAGCGTCGAATATGTCGTTATAGGATGTTGATTCTTTATCCAATGTTCCATCATTATCAACAGCAGTTCTAAGCGAAGTTATCAGTTTGTCAAACTTGTCAGGATTGATGGCTATCCTTCCATCATCATTTTCCATAATCATTTTGCAATGTCCCAACATTGCTTTATGTTCCTTGTTGAAGTTGACAGGAACGATTCTCATATCTTTAACTGCAGCCTCTACTCCAAAGCCTTCTGCTTTATATCGAGCAATGACTTTATCATAATCTGCATCTTCACCTATCTGCAGTTTTAGAGATTTTATAAAGGATGGATTAGCACCATCAATATACACTTTATCTATTTGATACTTTGAGATCAGTCCAGTGGCACCGCCCTAAACTGCTTGGATAGATTTACTGCATATATTTGTGTAATACTGGCTATGGCCAATGTGACTGTTAGTATATAAATAAACAATAAATTTCCCGTGTGTAAAGTGCGCTATGTAAGGCTTGTCATATAAATAGCATGCAAATGTTTTCTAAAGTCAAGCGACATAAACCCCCATAATGATGCTAGACATATTACAGCATATAGAAGCATAACAAAAACAAATTTACCTAAGCGGTCAGGATCATGTTAAATCACTCATTCTTTTTCTATAATTCCATTCAAACAATTTTATCGGTGCTATTTCAATTGCAACTTCATTTTGTAGATGTTTTTCAGACAACAATAATTTGTACAATTTAGATATTTCTTTTCCTTTCAAGTATTTCTGTAATACCCTGCGAAGAATATCCTCGCCTTTATCTTTTAATATGGATGCGTTACCGTAACCTCTAATACCATAATACGGAAGACCATCCCCAGCAATCTCAAAGCCACATTTTTGGCAATGTGTTAGATATCTTATTATTTTGGCTGTACTTTGTGTCGCACAATAAAACTTCTTATCATTATATACATACCATAAAGAGACTACTACAGGGAAATTTGATGTAGATACACATGCTAATCGCATAGGTACGTCGATATCTGTCAAATATCGATTCATATCCTTATCAATAAGGTGATTCAGCTATATTATAATGTGCTTGAATGTAACGCCTTGTTGCTGTTACTATCATGCTAATGCGCTTGGGTACTCCTTAAATTTGCTAGATTTGTGTAGTCCCATCACAGCTTGTTATCATCATTTTACAAGTTGATGTGACAAAGACATAATGTTATCTCACCTACGAATAAGCCTAAAACTTTCATTAAATCATTGAGTTAGGCACTATATAGAAATATTAGCATTATTATTAAATAGTACTCTATCTAGCATAGATTAAATGGAAATAGTCATACTAGGCGCAGGTTATGCAGGGATATTTGCAGCTGCCAATCTGTGCAAACGTTCCGGTATAAAAG
>JBKPMK010000170.1:0-35973 GCA_046732115.1 Thermoproteota archaeon | reverse complement strand
ATTTCAGATTTCTTGGTTTTGTTCTTAATCTATATCCACAGCATGGACACCACAGTCCATCCCATTTGATAAATATCTCACATATTTGACAACGCTTCTGTCCAGTAGCATAACGACCAGAACCAACTGGTTTCTGTGCTTTGTGACGTATACATATACCTTTACAAGTCATTTACTTCTCTTTCCTTGGTAAAATCTGTTACCTATAGTGATTATGACCTATAAGTATTTAAATTTATGCAAATAATTTAATTGTGTATCAAATATAAATGCCAAAATGCTATATTCCATCCGAAAACAGGGAAAAACGCTTGAATCATCCTATATACGATCCGCGGGGTAAATTATAAATGCAACGGAAAAAGAGATGTGCATAAAACATTACGTTGTTATGCTAGTGCAGATCGATATACAACGAACACCACATATTCCTCTAATTCCGAACAATTTATTCTGTGTAATGTAGATATCAGGTTAGGCATTTGTAAGGTCTTCCCTTCCTTAGAGCGATTGCCCTTGCTGACGACATATCCCTGATTCCACGCCTATTGGCCTCTGTATTGCGCGGTAAAGAGGTTCCATGTTCATTTACGATCTCTATCTCAACTAGGTCCATAAATTTTAGTTTTATCAACTTTGCAAGACTCTGTGCCATATCAATATTGCCATCTCCAATTCTTATGATTTTCTTTTTCGACACAATTCCTACTAGCAAAGGTGATAGTACATGGATGGTAGATGTAATAGACGATTCAACTATGCTGTCGATCTCATTATGAAGATATATGATCGAAATTCCTATTCTGTCGCCTGGATCAATACCTATTATCAGTTGATCATCGTGACAAACCCCCATAAGAGTTCTCAGAATTTTGGCCTTCAAAACTGCTGGACAATCGTCCAATTCAGTGTCAAGAAGAACATCCTTTCTCCTGACTATTTCAGCTTCATGTTCAGTAGTAATGATTACCTTAGCGTTGGACGCAGCAGCCTCCTGCGGAGAAAGAGAGTCAAATTGTATATCCATCAATTTGAGGGCCGTAATTATCTTGTAATATGGCTTGCCGTAAACAGTAGCTACAGTTACTTTGCTCTGCAATATCTCCCTTGTTAGGGGCCTTTCATCAATTTCACCTTTTAGCATAATTTGTTATTAAATCTTATGGACAAATGTTTAGAATCTCTAAGGAAGAAGCTAAACATTAACAATTCTCATTGACAATTGGTAGGAATAATCAGACCCATGGGTGTTTGAATTAGCTTGGCGTTATGGTTATTTTTTCCGTTCTGCAGATTGATTACATGCATGAATTTAAATTTTTTTGTCAGGTTTGATAGTTATAGGTTATGTTTTGGGTAAGCCTAATAGCACGATTAGAGTACGCGTTCATGGATTTAGAAAATGAAAGCCCAAACAATGGCTGGATTCAATATATTACACGTATCAAATTTAGGTATAGTTCGGCACAGGGAATTTTTTAAACTCTTGTTCAGCCCAATTGACCATGGATTGAATATCAGAGGTTACAAAATCAGCGCCAATGTCTTGTAATATAAGTTGAAGCTCAGGCGAAGTTATCAAAATTACCTCAAGGCGTCCTCTTAATTTCGCCTTCAAAGAGTTAGTAGCAGAAACCAAAAAACGCGAAGATGCTTCCTCTGATGAATGAATACATATTAACATTAAACCATTTCTTTTATTCCAGACTTTGGCTATATAACGTTGAAAGTCAATGTCAAAAAAGGGATCCAAATGTTGCTCAACGTTTCCAATATAAGCAGAATTCCAACCCAAAATTTGTAGGGCAATTGCCCCACATTTGCCATGATAAATTCTATCATCTGAGCCTGCCACGGCAATAGTCTGTGCATTTACTTTGTTTTCCATGGCTTGCATGCTAAATTTCAATAAATCAAGTAATTCAGATATGGAGTTTAAGAATGAAATTCTCTCTGTCTTGCCAAGCCTGCCTCTATTGTAAAGTTCGTTTATGGTATTTATAGTTGGCAAAAGCACATCTGTCAGAAGCTTGACTTGGTCAGCATTCGAATTAACCAGGCTTATTAAAATTCGTCTCGATTGATTCTCATTGTGTTGCAACACGGCGTCTAGAAATTTTTGCTGAACTTCAGTAAAATTTGTTGGAAACTCCAGCTCTATTACTCCGCCTTCAAGGAACCATAGATTTACTGAGCCAATCTTTTTTTTGTTGATTAAGCCTATAGTAGATAATATATCAAGATATTTTGTTATTGTCATCCTGTTGATTCCTGTTTTTTCAGCGATTTCTACGCCTGACAAACCAGTATTATTATTCTGCAGGAGATAAGTGATTTTACGCTTTATCTCCCCTAAAGTATAACGTCTGTACATGAATATAATATTAAATGCACTATATTACATTGAAAAACCTTATTGTCTGTCTGTTTGAGGTTTAATAATTAGGTTACATATTAAGTGTCCTTGTTATTGCCTTATCGTGATAGCCAAAAAAGATCAAACAATCTGGCTTACGCATCGAATCATAGACTTGCGTGGTTGGATATATATGACCAAGATATATTCCGGTTGATAGCTTGCTACTAACCCTTTGGAAAAGATTGAAACAAAGGTACCGACATTTCCATAATTAAAAAATGTGGATGCAAATGAAATCGAGATTCTACCAGTATGTTGCATAAGTTGATACGTTATAGTTTATTTGTTACATTGACTAGCAGACTACAAACTTGTATTGCACCAACGCTTAGATGACCTAAGAGGTTTTCATTCAGCGATACTAGGTAGATTACAACAAGCGGTGTACAAGGAGTCTTAAAATGATTGATAATCTTCCATAATTCAAAAAGATGAACTTTAGCAACTTTAATCAAAAAATATAAATGTAATATAGGTAATCGCAACGCATGACAGATGCCTAAGGAAAAAGCGGTACTTGCATACTCTGGCGGTCTTGACACATCTGTATGCATAAGATATCTGCAGAATTTACACAATTATGATGTGGTTACTGTAACTGTTGACTGTGGACAGAATGAAAATTTTAAAGATATCGAAAAAAACTCGACCGATACTGGTGCCATAAAGCACGTTTGCATTGATGCCAAAGAAGAATTTGCAAGAGACTTTGTTATTCCATGCATCAAGGCAAATGGCCTGTATCAAAATAAGTATCCTCTTTCTACAGCGCTCGCTCGACCACTAATTGCTGCTAAGGCAGTAGAGGTAGCGAAGAATGAAGGAGCTACTGCCATTGCCCACGGATGCACAGGCAAGGGAAACGACCAGATAAGATTTGATATTATGATGCGTGCGCTAAATCCAAAACTAAAAATTATTGCACCCATACGAGATCTAAATCTAACCAGAGACGACGAAATTAAATTTGCAATGGAGCAACATATCCCAATCAGTCCTATAGCAAATAAGTATAGTGTTGATCTCAATATATGGGGCAGGGCAATCGAAGGTGGCAATTTAGAAGATCCCTATTCTCAGCCGCCGGAAGACGCTTTTCAATTGGTAAAATTCGATAATAGTAATGCGGGTTACATAGAACTACAATTCAAAAACGGAGTTCCAGCTGCTGTCGACGGCAATGATATGACCATAAACGGTCTGATTGAATACGTTAATACCAAAGTCGGTTCTTTTGGAGTAGGAATTATTGATCATATCGAAGACAGAGTTATCGGTATAAAATCAAGAGAAATCTATGAGGCTCCTGCAGCAATTGCTATCATCGAAGCACACAAAGAACTCGAAAAGATGGTGTTAACTATGCATGAAATCCGCTTTAAGCAATTAGTGGACCAGCAGTGGGGTTGGTTGATATATTCAGGTCTATGGCCTGATCCACTTCGGACGGATTTGGATAAATTCATAGATTCGACGCAAACACGCGTTAGTGGGAAAGTAAAGTTGAAACTTGAAAAAGGATCACTTCAGGTGGTTGGAAGAGAATCGCCATATTCGCTGTACAAGAATGACCTAGCAACTTTCGGCGCGGGATCTAAGTTCGATCAGGGCTTGGCGAAGGGTTTCGTTGAACTGTGGGGATTGCAATCAATAATTGCCAATACGGTTGCTAATGAAATGAAGAACATACAAGATACCTAGAAGAATTTAGCATGTTAACAATAAGCAAAAATATTGTCAAGGTTGATTTATTGGTTAATATGGCGATTGCAAAAATTATTGTAAGTGCCAAGATAAATTGTGATCTTGAAGTATTCTCAAGTCGAAAAACCATCATGAATAGAAACCAGCAAAAGATTTCGACGCTTAATTGGGGACATTAAATGGCGAAAGTTTGTGTAATTTATGACAAGATGCGTTTTGAGGAAAAAACACTTTATCAGAAAGCCAAAAAAAAGGGCATAAACACGCTTATTCTTGACGGGAAAACCATAAGCATCAACACTGATAGCAAGAGAAGGAGCCTGCAGCTAGGAGATATAGTCATACAAAGGAGTATAAGCCATTTCAGAGGGCTATACATTACCTCGTGCTTAGAGTTCCTAGATTTTAAAGTGATTAACAAATTCAAAGTAGGACAAATCTGCGGTAATAAGTTGATAACCTCTCTTACCCTTGCCAAGCATGGTGTGCCTACTCCAAAAACCCACTTTGCATTTAGTGCTGACTCAGCAATTGAACTAATTAACAAGACAGGTTTTCCACTCGTTCTAAAGCCCATTATCGGATCCTGGGGAAGAGGAGTTTTTCCCATACGCGATGAAGAGATGGCCAATATGTTACTAGAGATGCGAGAAGAAAGTGATAGTCCGCTTGCTCGTCTATTTTACATCCAAGAAATGGTGAAAAGGCCACCTCGAGATCTGAGATGTATTGTAGTTGGAGATGAGATTGTTGCCGCAATCTATAGATATTCTGCACAAAATGAATGGAGAACAAATGTATCTAGAGGTGGCAAAGCGGAAGCAGCTCCCATCACGAACGAATTGGAAGATATTGCTTTAAGAGCCGCAAGAGCGGTCGGTGGTGGCGTGCTAGGAGTAGATTTAATGGAAGATGAGAAAAGAGGATTATTGGTCCATGAAATCAATAACACAGTTGAATTTAGAGGTGCTTCCAACGTCTGTGAAGCGGATATCGCTGGAGCAATAATAGACTATGCATTATTGGTTGCAAAAAGATAGTTACTTCTGGCTATTGAGAGATCCGTGCCGAAGGTATTATTCATCCTGTGTGGCCAATCGCAGCTACAGCAAACAGCATATCTGTCAGGCAACCAAATTGTACACTCACAGACACTTGTAAAGATCAAAGAGTATCAAACAAACTCGCAGCAAAATGGTTGTTGTTTTCTGGCCGTCTTCAGATTCTACACTTTTTCTGCGATAATGGGACGTACAATGCGTATGGATATAACAAAATTCATAAGATGTTATGTTAGCATAAAATGGAGATCTATTAAGATGGAAGTTGGTGTAGTGGGAGCGTCAGGCTACGTAGGTGGTGAATTGCTGAGGTTGCTAGTTTCACATCCAAAAATAAATGTAAAAATGGTTACGTCCAGACAAAAAGTAGGTGAATATGTACATCGTGTCCATCCAAGCCTCAAGGGTTTCATCGATCTTACATTTATGCCAATGGATTTGGAAAAACTAGCCAATTCGTGTGATATAGTATTTAGCTCTGTTCCTCATGGCAAAGCAAATAAAATCGTGAAAGACTTGTATGACAGAGGCGTAAAGATAATCGACCTATCTGCTGATTTCCGCTTGAAGAACCCAAAGGATTACGTTAAATGGTATGGTTGGGAACACCCATTTCCGGAACTCCTACCAAAGTCAGCTTATGGTGTTCCAGAACTTCACCGCGACGAAATAAAAAAGTCGCAGCTCGTTTCATGTCCTGGTTGCATGGCGGTCACTTCCTTGCTAGCATTAAAACCCTTAATTGAAAACAATCTAATTGACACTGATCATATCGTTGTTGACAGCAAGATTGGATCCTCAGGAGCAGGAGTGAAGTCAAATGCCGGAACGCATCATGCTATGCGCTATGGTGTAATTAGGCCATACAAACCAGCTAAGCATCGACATACAGGCGAGATTGAACAAGAACTGCAACTTATTACCAAAAAAGAAATAAAAATAAGTATGAGCCCGCATGCAGTAAATATTGTACGCGGTATCCTTACTACTAATCACACATTTCTTAAGAAACTAATGGACGAGTTAGAACTTTGGAAGATGTACAGAAACTCCTACAAGGGAGAGCCATTTATTAGATTTATTCGTGACAAGAAAGGCTTCTATAAATTTCCGGATCCTAAGTTCGTAGTCGGTTCAAATTTCTGCGATGTAGGGTTCGATATCGATGAATATAATCAAAGGCTTATAGCTATGTCCGCGTCCGACAATTTGATGAAGGGAGCTGCCGGATCTGCAATACAGAATATGAATATAATGCTCGGGTACGATGAGACAGAAGGGCTTAGGTACACTCCATTAACGCCAGTATGATAGTAGTAAAGATCGGTGGAAGCATTGTTGATGGACTGCATTCTACCGCAGTCGAAGACATAAAAAATATAATCAAAAGAGACAAACTAGTTCTCGTCCATGGCGGAGGCAAAGAAGTCACAAATATTGCGACCAAACTTGGCAAGGAACAAAAGTTTATTATTTCTCCTAGCGGGGTAAAAAGCAGGTACACAGACAAAGAGACCGCAGAAATTTATACAATGGTGATGTCCGGTAAGATCAATAAGGCGATTGTTGGTATGCTTCTACGTCACGGTATAAAGGCTGTCGGTATCAGCGGCTTAGACGGTGTTGTATTGAAAGCTCAACGTAAGAAGAAGCTCCTAATAGTTAATGAGAAGGGGAGAAAGATGGCAGTGGATGGAGGATACACAGGCAAGATACATGGCGTCGATCCTTCGTTAATAAATGTCTTGTTGGATCAGGGATATACTCCAGTGATTTCACCGGTAGCAATAAGCGAGGAATTTGATTTCCTCAATGTGGATGGAGATAGGGCTGCTGCATACATTGCAGGGGGATTAAAAGCGCAAATTGTCGTTTTTATTACCAATGTGGCAGGATTGATTTTACAAGATAAGCTAGTTACTGATATTACTTTAGAACAGGCCAATAGCTCGCTATCAAAGATAGGATATGGCATGGAAAAGAAAATCATTGCGTCCAAGGAAGCTATAGAAATGGGAGTCAATGAGTCGGTAATTGCTTCAGGTAAGGTAGAATACCCAATTTCGGCGGCGATAGCACATAATAATTGTACGGTGATCACTGCTAGTTGAATACTGAAGACCAGTATTTAGCTAACTTGTATCAGCGATTTCCAATAAACGTTGCTGCTGGTAAAGCTGCAAAGATCTGGGATACATCAGGTAAGGAGTATATTGATTGTATGGGCGGTTATGGTGTTGCTCTTATAGGTCACTCTAATTATAGAGTCATTAAAGCTATAAAGGATCAAGCTGAGAAAATTATAGCTTGTCATATGTCGGTATATAATGATACTAGGTTAAATTTTCTGGATAAGCTATCCGCTGTGGCCCCCGAAGGGTTAACTAAGACTTTCTTTAGCAATAGTGGCGCTGAAGCAGTCGAAGCTGCGCTGAAGTTTTCTCGTAAATACACTGCGAAGACAGGCATAATCGCTATGAGCGGTGCGTATCATGGAAAAACGTTTGGAGCACTATCTGTAACTTATAATGAAAAATACCGAAAATCGTTTATGCCTCTCCTTGAGAATGTCAAGTTTATTCCGTATAACGATCCTTCTCGGTTAGAGGAAATGATTGATGACAATACTGGGACCGTTATTTTAGAACCAATTCAAGGAGAAACAGGTATCATAGTTCCTAGAGATGGTTTGATACAGGAAATAAGACGGATTTGTAACAACCATAACTTAGTGTTGATATTCGATGAGATCCAAACCGGTCTTGGAAGAACTGGTAAGATGTGGGCAGGCGAAAATTGGAACACGGTTCCCGATATTATGTGCATTGCGAAGGGTATCGCAGGAGGAGTTCCGATGGGGCTCACCTTGGCAAAACCTGAGATAATGCAAGCGATGACTATTGGAGATCACTCTTCTACATTCGCAGGAAATCCGCTTGCATGTGCTGCTGCTACGGCAACTCTAGATGTAATCTCAGAAGAGAAACTTATCGATAATGCTCTTAGAACTGGCAAGTTTTTCAAAGATGGCCTCGTTGAGCTAGGCGATAAGCACAAGATAATCAGGGAAGTAAGAGGTCTGGGTATGATGCTAGCAGTAGAACTGCGTTTTGATATAAAGGATATATTATTTGAAGGGATAAAAAATGGCTTGCTGATGCTATATTCAGGAAGAAACATAATTAGACTCCTTCCTCCGCTTGTAATGGACGAAAGGCTCGTTTCAGAAACACTGAAGATAATGGATCAGCTATTAACAAAAGAGGAGAAGAGGAGAAATGTCAAATGAATTTGATTCTACTGACGAAAAGATAATGGAACTTTTACGAGAGGACTCTCGTAAGTCCTTCGTAGACATTGGAGCTCACATTGGTCTGTCTGAATCTGCAGTCAGAAGGCGCGTAAAGAACCTCGTAGATGCTGGATTGATTAGAAGGTTTACTATCGAGATGGGTTCAGGTAATAAGACAAGTGCTATAACCTTTATTTCAGTTGATTCACGTGCGGAGACGGATATCGTCTGCACAAAGCTTCGGGAACTTGAAGGTGTTGAAGTGATATATGAGATTACAGGACAACACGATATTGCTGTTATTATCTCTGCACAAACAATAGCGGATATCAATAGGTCTGTAGATAATTTACGGAAGATAGAAGGGGTTTCTGACACAAATACGGTCATTGTTCTTAGGACCATACGTTGAAATTCAATCAACGAATGTCTGCAGATAGGAGAATTTGGGTTTGAACTATCAAATGGATATCCACGAGTGAGCATGTCCGATAACGTTTATATTCGATACGAAATGAGTTAATTTGTAGGCACTAATGTCGCTTAATTCAGATGATATTAACTATTATGCGCACCAGTATAACCAAACAAAAGATAATAAAAATACAATTAGAATTCTTGACTCTACTCTCAGAGAGGGAGAACAACATCCTGGTGTGTCGTTTACGAAAAAACAAAGAATTCAGATCGCATGGCTGCTAGATTCTTTTGGAGTTGACCAAATTGAGATTAGTCCCGTCGTCTCGCAAGATCACTTTGATGCTACTAAGACCATTATAAGACAGGGACTGAAAGCTGATATTTTGGCTCACGTTAGGGCAATCAAATCTGACGTAGACATTGCTATTAGCTGCGATGCATCCTGGGTTGCAACTTACTTGGGTATTTCGGATATTCACTTATCAGCGAAGCTCAAGATAACAAGAGAAGAAGCAAAAATAAGAGCGCTTGACGTTGCCGATTATATTAATGCACACGGTTTGAAAGCGCGATTTACGATGGAGGACGCCAGCAGAACTGATCCTGCCTTTCTTATAGAGATGTGTAAAGAAATGAATAGCCGCGGTATTAAAAGGATAAGTATCCCGGATACTGTGGGAATTATGCGTCCAACAGGAATGTATAATCTCGTTAAGATGGTCTATGATAATATCGATAAATCAAGAAGCTCACTGGACGTCCATTGCCATAATGACCTGGGCTTAGCGTTGGCTAACGCTTTAGCAGGCTGTGAAGCCGGTGCCGATCAGATACATACTACGATCGATGGCTTTGGAGAAAGAACAGGTATCCCCGCACTAGCAGAAACCGCGGTTGCATTGACACTGATATATAAATCAAATAATAATGTGAGGCTTCATATGTTAAAAGATCTATCGAAGACTATTTCAGAATATACTCAAATAGATATTCCAGAGTCTAAACCAATTGTAGGAGACAGCGCGTATAAACACAAAGCAGGCACACATCTTGCAGCCATACTTAGAAACCCATCAGCATACGAGATCCTAGAACCAAGAGTAGTAGGAAATAGGCGTAAGATCGTTTTTGGAGAATTAGCGGGTAAGAATGGTGCAAATTATTTGCTATCATTGTTAGGACTCCATACAGGGCAGCATGAAGCGGAACTTCTGGCACGCGGCTTGAAGGAGCTGCGTATGGGAGATATTCTAGAATTATATTTGGATGATAGATTAGAGAGAAAGATACTTAATGATGAATCTACGAGAAAGGTAAAGGAGTAGATGATAAGATGGTAAAATGTCCAGAATGTGATGCAGAAATCAAGATCCCCTCAGACTCAATAGAGGGTGAAATCGTGACATGTCCAGACTGTGGAGCAAGCTATGAGCTTGTGAAGTCGGATGATGGATTTAATATAAAGCCGGCCCAAGTTGTCGGCGAGGATTGGGGGCAGTGAAACAAGAGAAGAACAATGAGTCTTCTCTTACCATTCTCTATGATACTATTCGATGGGAAGAAAAGGCACTATATGAAGCCGCTAAGAAGAGAGGAATAAAAGTAAATAGAATTGATTGCAAGTCTCTTGCCTTAGACCTAAATCAAGTAGAAGAGTCTCCATATAAAGACACGCTCATAATTCAACGATGCGTTAGCTATTTTAAAAGTGTTCATTCCACAGCAGCACTAGAGGGTCTGGGCGCAAGAGTCATCAATTCCTTACATACTGCAACAAGTTGCGGCAACAAACTATTTGCTCACATGGAATTACAAAAGGCGGGCATAAAAACACCGCGAGCAATTTCTGCATTTTCTGAAGAATCCACCATTGCTGCTCTTGGCACTTTGGGATACCCCGCTGTAATAAAGCCAACTATTGGAAGCTGGGGTAGGTTGGTTGCCCTTGTACGCGATAAGGATGCAGCCAAAGCAGTAGTGGAGGATAGAATGCATATGTTTCCGCTTTATCAAATATACTATCTTGAGGAATTTGTTAACCGTCCACCACGAGACATTAGGGCGATCGTAATAGGCGATGAGGTAGTGGCCGCCATTTATCGCTACTCTGTGAATGGTGAATGGAAAACAAATATGGCTCTTGGAGGACGTGCCGAAATTTGTCCTGTTACGAATGAGCTAGAGGATATTTGTATAAAGGCGACTAACGCGGTAGCAGGAAATATTGTTGGAGTCGACTTAATGGAAAGCAAAGAACATGGTTTGATGGTCCACGAGATTAATAACACAACCGAATTTCGAAATACGGTAGGTACAACCGGCGTGGACGTCGCCGGATTAATGATTGACTTTTCTTCAAAACTTAAATAAGAAAGGGCAGAATTGGTTTCTCCTACCTATTCTATTGAACTATTGAAAAAATCTCTTGAAGAATATACTCCATCTAGGTCTGAAGCCTCTTTAGCCAACATGATAAAAGATAGATGTGTTAATGAACTTGGCTTCGAACAAGCACACATTGATAGGGTAGGAAACATTATTGCAACTAAGGGCACTGGGGAACCGAAAATATTGCTGTGTGGCCATATGGATACTGTTCCAGGCCAAATTCCTGTGAGAATACAAAATGGATTTATCTACGGTCGTGGAGCATCTGATGCGAAAGGCGCTCTTATTGCAATGCTATTGGCTGCATCTGAATTTCCCAAACAGAGAGGGACGATAACTTTCGCAGGCGTGGTAGACGAGGAAGGGAATGCAACTGGGATTAAGCAGCTTGTAAAAAGTGGCATTTCAGCAGACTATGCGATATTTGGTGAACCGAGCGGCATCGATAATATCACTATCGCCTATAAAGGTCGGCTGGCGATCAGGCTTACATGTGACGTTGGATCGAGCGCTCATGCAAGTGCCCCTTGGTTAGCCAAGAACTCGATAGAGGAGATATATGATTTCTGGAATGCGATAAAATGTGAAATCAATCGAATATGTAACAAGAAAAATGGAGCAGATTCCATAAGTTGTAGCGTTACGGAGATTTCCGGAGGTTCCAGTCACAATGTTACGCCGCAAAAATGTAAAATCACAATTGATATTAGAATACCTACATTTACCAGATGTAAAGAGGTAGTGTGTTCGGTAGATAGTGTCATTGCTCGTGTTGCGTCGACAAAGGGAATCGTGGCAAATTATAGGATAGAAGATAAGACTGAGCCATTTGAAGCAGATCATTCTTCACCTCTAGTACGAGCACTATCGCTTTCAATACTTGACGTTCGAAAGCGGCGTCCAATTCTTCTGCGGAAAACTGGCACAGGTGATATGAACATATTGGGCAACGAATTTAATATACCAGTAATAACGTTTGGACCTGGTGACCCGCATTCGTCGCATACATCCGACGAAAGAATAAGCATTGAAGAGTATGTTTCCAGCATTGATGTATTCAGTAGGGCGTTATTCCACATGTCTAGGCTACATCAGATCAAGAAATCCGCATTGCAGAATAGAAAAATATAGATCGTATGCATGTCAATTTTCTATGCTCTGGATTATTGGGATAGGGATTAATGGTTATATGGGAATAAGCACTGATGCCATCGAGGTTTTGAAGAAGTGCGATAGAATATATCTTGAGAGGTTCACAAGTCCCGTCTCTGAGGATGATATAAGGGGTCTAAACGCTCTAATTGAAAAGAATGATCGGGTGAATGAGTTTATAATACCGGTTCAGCGATGGTTTGTAGAGGATGGTCGAGAAATCATTGAGCAGTCCCAATTCAAAAATATTGCTCTGTTGACGTATGGCGATCCGCTGATTGCAACCACATTTACGGAATTGCTTGTAAGAGCAGTTAAAAGATCCATAAGAGTCAAAATTATTCATGCTGCATCAGGTATCATTTCTCTAATCGGCGAAAGTGGCCTTCATATTTATAAATTCGGGAGAATGGTCACCATGATGTCAGGATTCCAGTCATACATTAGTGTTTACAATACCGTTTTTAACAACCTGTTAGCGGGAAACCACACATTAGTCTTGACTGAATATAGCAACAACAACAACAACAGCAACAGTGTATTTTTTCTTGATCCCAAATATTTTTTCGACAAAATGTTACAGGCAGAGGAAGATACAAAATATGGCGCATTCTCACAGGAGACGTTTGCAATCGTGGGATCAAGGATTGGCACAGAAGACCAAAGGATCGAATCCGGAAAAATTAAATCATTGCTTAATAGGGATTATGGGATAGGTCCTCATTCAATAATAGTAACAGCGTCACTCCATTTCACGGAGATCGATGCAGTTAAGAGCCTAACCATAAACCTTGACGAACCCCTAAACAATACCCAAAGAGTCAGGAACCTGTCTGTGAATATGATCGAAAAATATGCTCCTAAAGCTAAAGAGGAAATCAATCGAATGAAATCCGAAATAGAGGCACGACAACATACTTCAATTACGAATGGATGGAGTCAGATCCTTGACAATGCGCGCTATTATATAGATGATGCGGAGCGATTTATGAATCAGGAAAAGTTTGAATTAGCAATTTTAAGCATGGGATATGCAGAGGGACTTATAGATGCGTTGCATATGCAAAAAAAGAAAATTTTATAGCAATATAGAAAAAAATATGTGAACTTTTCTTCTCTCATTCCTTTATCGTAATGCCAAATACTTACTCTAGTGGAGAGTGAGTAATCAAGGTAAGTTGCAGGAAACGTAAGCGTGTTACGAGATCAGAAAGAATTATTATTACTACGACAACATGCTTATTGGATGGGGACAAATGTAAAGAGCTCAAAAAGTAAAAATGGAATCAAAAACTGGATTGGTATCCCTCATGAGCTGATGCAGTTTGTTCAACGTAATACTTATTCTTTGCTTATTAAAGGATCTGCAGGAACTGGAAAAACTACTCTTTCACTTACTATTCTACGAGCATTAAAAGTAAAAAGCAATTTTTTCTATATTTCTACAAGGATTTCTCCCAAACAGCTTTTCATATATTATCCATGGCTTGGAAGATTTGTTGGCAGCTCAAAGGCATCTGAAGGAGAAGAAATGCCAGGTCAGGGATATAACCTCTCGACTTTTGAAGATGCTCGTCTCGATGAGCCTGAATCCCTTTTTGAGAGAATTACAAATCAGTTAATGGACGTTAAGGCGCCTATAATTATCATTGATAGTTGGGACGCAATAGCATCCTTTATGGATAAAGAGGCTCGATTAAACAATGAGCGAGTATTACAAATTTGGCGCGAAAGGGCAGGAGCAAAGTTGATTTTCATTACCGAAGATCCGAATGACACAACTCTGGATTTTCTTGTAGACGGGATAGTCGAGCTTAGACGAAAATTCTATGATAACATGATAGTCAGGCAAATGTTTCTTTCCAAATTGCGTGGAATAATGATAAACAAACCTTCGTACGTATACTCACTTAATGGCGCAGTATTTACAACTTGTGAATCTTATCAGCCGGGCGATTTTGCAGTCACAACGGCGCGAAAACGATTCACTAAAAAGGAAAATGTATTGTCATCACTTTCTGATGGTCGTTATATTGCAACGAGTTATCAAGATCTAGACAATCTTCTAGGAGGTGGATTCGTACAGAAAGGACTGATCCTCATTGACATGGAATCTAATGTCAATACATGGGTTGCTATTGCTTTTTTATCGTCTATAATATCAAATTTCATCCGTACCTCCAATCCTGTTTTGTTCCATCCTTTCGACGGTATCAATGCTAAAGAGGTTATGACTTATTTGAGATTAGAAGGAATTTCCAATACAGACGAAACTAAACTTCTTAGAATAATATGTTATGATGAGGGGCTTGCCGAGAATTCGAATCAGAATTTCATGCCACTTAAAGGCCAGCCCGGGTACCTCGAGAAATATGTTGAGTGTTTCCATGAAGTTATCGCTAAGACGCGGCTCCAATACCCAAACAAACTTCTGTTAAATATCATAGGCACAAACACAGCACAGATGATGAATGCACACGCGGATATGGGTAAGACAAACCTATCATCTTTTATTAGAGAAAAGACCGATTTGTCCATTGTCGTTAGTAGGAGAATGCACAAAATGCATCAACACATCTCAGATGTATGCGACGTTCATTTGCGATTCCTTGTACTAAATGGCTCGTTGTTTTTGCAATCACTGGTTCCTTGGAGACATCTTTATGCGGTCTTGTCTCCACCCTCTTCAGGAGGCGGTACGGTTAGACTCGACCCTGTCATTTAGACATTTAAACACTAAAATTGTAATATTCGCCTGCAAGATTTTCCTCGATCCCAACTGGCAGCAGCTGTTTCATCTGGTCGTAATATGACAAAAATTTGCTACCCTTGTACGTAACTCTGTAAACCATCTTGTTTCCGTTTGTCACTTCTTGAATCAGGCCGTTATGGATTAGCGAATCGATATAAATTTTGCACTGATCATTGCTTAGCATAGCCTTGTACATAATCTTGGTTCTCGTCTCTTCCTTGCTAGCAGATTTCAAAATTGCGGCTATTACCTCATACCGACTCCTATTTTTCATTGTTTACAATAGAATTAAAACTACATTTCATTTAATCTGAATGGAACTATCAGATAGAAATTTCGTTCACCTCTCATCATAGACACACAATTATGCTATAATTTTGGAGGTGGTTTCGAAAATAAATCAGCTAGTTGCTTATAGCTTCTTATGAATCTTAGACCTAATTCAACTGTTTTGTAAATGTATCGCTTTGAGTTTGGACGCTCCTGCATTTTTTCTAACATTCCACATTCAATAAGAAAATTCAAGTATTCGTTGATCTGTTTGGAATTGAGGTTACATCTATACATAACATGAGTCTTCCTGGCTCCATTCTCGCACATTAGCAGTATAAATTGTATTATCTCTAGCCATCCTCTATTACTCCAGCCTGTTGTGTCTAACGGCAATACCTGGACCAAAAATAACTCCATGTGTATCGCTTTTAATACTAAACATACATTTTAATTCAAAAAGAAAATAGAAGATTTTTGCAGAGATATCTTGCCATTTCATAAGGGAGCAAACGATAAAATACTCTCTCATAATGTATCGTGAATAGTGTTCTGATTGTGGATAATCGTAACCTTATCAGGGTTGGGACATTTTGGTCTTAGAGATTCGACGGTCCTCAGCAAATCTAAAGTCTTATGATTTTATCGGGGTTATAGATAAAGCTATCTCAGCCACAGAGGCACAACTAGAGCGACGCACGATCTCAGGAGGACAAGTAGATAGAGGTATACTACAGCTTGGGATCCCGGAAAAACTAGTGTTGATAGGCGATGTACATGGAGATTTGAGAACACTTCTTGAAATTCTAGATGCTATTGAATTTGAGGAATTTTTAACGAACCCTAATAACAAGATCATTTTTCTCGGCGATTACGTGGACAGAGGAAACGATTCAATTGGAGTATTATATACGGTTTGCTATTTGAAGCAAAGATATCCTGACTCAGTCATATTAATGCGCGGGAACCACGAGGCACCTATCGAGTTTCCATTTTCATCACACGATTTACCGTACAGGTTACTGCAACATTATGGAGAGTATGCAGGAAGAATGATTTATCAAAAAAAAATATTGAAATTCTTTAGTCTTCTTACACTCGCCACCGTAGTGAAAAACCGGCTGTTGTTGATACATGGGGGATTGCCTACTAGGGATATACATTTGATAACAGATTTCAGAAAATTAATTGCAACCGCTCAGGATAGGCATATTCATAATAGTGTTATGGAGGAAATACTATGGAATGACCCTTTGTTATGCACATCCGGACAGAAAGAATGGGCATATTCGAAAAGAGGTTTTGGTAGACTCTTTGGACCAGAGATTTCAAGGAAATGGTTAATAATGTCTGAAACCCGGGTCGTCGTTAGGGGACATCAGCCTTGTCAAGGTTTCAAAGTTGATCATGATGGACTGGTAATGACCTTGTTCTCATGTAAGGAGCCATATCCGCAATTTAGAGCCGGGTATCTAGCGATATCGGCCCATCAATTATCGTCGATACGCACGGGAACGGACTTATCAAGGCATGTATCCTAAAGATTTACACCTCTAAATTTGCTTTAATTTCTTTGCAACGTTTCCTCAAAGACACTGTAGATATATCAGCAACTTGGCATATCTCGACCTGCCTTAGGAACTCATTGCTATTTTGTGATGCTAAATAGATTACTGCTCCAGCAAGGGCCCTTGGATTTTTGCCTATCGAGATCCTGCTCTGCTGTACCTGTGAATAAATTTTTAGTGCCTCTCGCTTTGTCTTTTCGCTAAGATTCAATCTGTTTGCAATTAAGGTAACATAGTCTGGTCCGTGTAATACCGGCATTTGTAATGCGAGCTCTCTCAATATCAACTTGTAGTGTGACATCACGTCCTTACTGGAGAGATTACATACTGCTGCTACATCCGAGATCGTTTTTGGTGTTGCAGTCTCTCTACAAGCTGCATACAGAGCAGCTCCTACTAGCCCTAGAGTAGATCTTCCTTTTGCCAACCTCTTTATCGCTGCCTTTCTATAGATGTATGCCGCGCTTTCTAGTACTGCCTGACTCAGATAAAGTTTGTCTCCAAAATTATTCAAAAATTTTAGAGCTTTTTCCAAATTCCTGGATATTGAATCGTTGAGTTGAGATCTATTGTTCCACGTTCGAAGCCTTTGCATTTTCATCCTCTGGGCGGGCTCTAACGCTTTTCCTCTCGCATCAGTATCGCCCATCCCAATCAATGTTGATAATCCTTTGTGATGGATAGCTAATGATTCAGGCATGCCTGTCCTAGATCTATCGCTATATTCAGATGGAGTAGGAAATCCATTGTTGTTATCGCCATTGAAGAACTTGTCATTTGCAACACAACCACACGAGCTACATACAAACTCGCTAGAAACCATATCAAAAATTACTGTGTCGCTTTGACATTGAGTGCAATACGTACCGTTATTATGATCACTCAGAGTACGCTCGGAATGCACCCGCTCCTTGGGTTCCATCAAAACATGAGCTTGTAGAGTCTTTTATTATCCATAGTTTTTCTAGAAATTCGAAAAATCCAATTAAGTTAACAATTATTAAGAGATTATAAGAATTTTAGCAAATCATCAAGATTTTCTAATTGAAGCCAACGAAAAGGAGCCTAAAGTGACTATCCTCCGATAGTTCTGTATAAGGGGCCCTAATACTACTAAGGATTGGGTCATGGTTATAATGACATGTGAGTACGTTACGAATCAATTAGAAAATATGTAATCCTTTTTGATTTACAGAACATCGTAGCGATCTCCGATATTTTAGTAAGAATCAAAAATTTACCTGTAGAATGTGGCAGTATTTTTCTCTCGTATTTCTTCAATGTCGTATTTTTATCTCGTCAAGAACACACAAAAATATCAAACTACTTCTATTGGATCGTTAGCTCATTGTACAAGTACTCGTGAGTAATATATCGTAACAAAAAATATTGGCAGAATATATATCCGACTTGCAGTATGAGTAATATTTAGGGTCTTAAGTACTATTGAGTTCTCATGAATTTATTTAAATCGTTTCTTTTTGTTAGGGCTAAAAAGCGATATTGCGGATTGCTTTGTGTGATTACAGTTATACTCAATGCTTCGTTTACAATAAAGGGAGGAAAGAGGGATCATTTTACAGCATGCATTGCTACGGTAATCAGAGTAAGGTAAGTTAACGATAAACGATAAGAGAAATGCTGATAGGGAGATATGGTAATGCGGTAAAGCCAGCAAAATAGCATATAAAGGTATGATTCCATCCTCCTGTAGCATTAAAATAGCGGGTAATATTTGTTATAGTATCTTAGCCTGAATTTCTGATATACCTGAATCTGACAATTTCTGCATTGAGGAGAAATTGCTCAATTTCATGGTTTCTCATACACAGATACCGTTGACATTTCGGATCGTGGTCTCTAAATTCGCTAAGTGAAAGCAAAAGATCTAATAGTTTAATATAATGAATTTGCTTTGGCTAGGCATGAATGAGATAATGGTATGAGGAGCCTATGCAGAATATGCATCGGAAGGAGTTAGAGTCGCAGAACCCGTTATGTATTGGATATCGGGATCTTCGTTCAAGATTTTTTCAAGCACTTCGACATAGATACGTATGCCCTTGAATCTCAGCGTTTTATCTGCTTCAACTGTTGGTACACGTTGAAATCTATTATATATGAAATTTTTTTTGGCATCCATATTTACACTCTCAGCAGGGTATACTACCTTCAGTAAAACGCTGCCTTCCCAATCATCATATGCAACTTCAAATTGAAGAATGTTCATCAATAGCTTTTGATCCACTTTTGGAAATAAATTAGCGGCTTGTTGAACAAACTGTTTATAGTTTGATTTTAATACTGCAGAAGCAGATTGTAACGTACTATCGGATGATCCGATGGTGTTTTTATCGCTTGAGTCTGGCACTTCAAGTATTCAATAGAGGTTATTTCTTTTAACGGTTTATAATCATATTACTCGAATTTGTAGTTCTTATCTATGATCTCAGAGGTATCATTCAAATATAAAATACCGTCTGTAAAATTCTTTATAGAACTCTTTGGGATTAGGTACTTGTCCGGAGTAACTGGTCCATATGATACTATGACATTGTCGGGTTGAATGGACATAACTATTCCTACCTCTTTTCCATCGCTAGCAAAAACGGGCTTGTTTACTAGAACCTGCCAATCGTCAATCGTTTTCTCATTTGGGTCCATAGTAATCAGATCATCAATACCCTTTAATTTAAGAATTTTGAATCACGTGATTGTTAATTAGGAACGGACACACTAGATTAACTAATAATATAATCCTTGCAATTTAATTGGCAGTAAATTCAATAGTTACTAGGAAGTGGAGGGAGTGGGATTTGAACCCACGAACCCCTAAGGGACGGGATGTCTCATCCAACTATGCGCAGAAATGTTTATGATGAAATCTTGAGTCCTGCGCGTTTGACCTAGCTTCGCTATCCCTCCAACTGGGTTGTTATTTTAATCCTTATTTCATAGTTACTCTTGTATGTGAATCCAACTGAAACCTCCGATTGAGACCTCATTCACATCGAATTTGACGCATAAGAGGATACTACTAAAAGTCAGAAAAGTTTTATACGCTATACGTACCTGCAGTGTAGACTGGTAATCTAAAACTAGGAATCTTTATTATACCTCTAGGTTAAAATTCAACAGGAGAATTAACGTGGGTGGTCTAAAGAAGATCAATGAGTTAAGGCCAGGTGACAGAGAAGTCAATGTGACAGCCAGTATTGATAGTATTTCAGAGCCAAGAACGGTAAATTTGAGAGCAGGTGGAACTGCACAAGTTGCAGACGCAATAATCTCGGACGAAACCGGAAATATTAAGCTTTCATTGTGGGACGATCAAATCAGGAGTGTACAGCAGGGTGACATGATTTCCATTGAAAACGGATACACTCAGAGTTTCCGCGGAGAAAATAGTCTTAGCATAGGAAGATACGGCAAACTCAAGAAGCTATAATATTTTTGTCCGGCTAGCTATAATATAATTTAAATCGTTGGAATTGACACATGGATAATTGCTATGCATCATAGATATGACGATCTAGCTAATGTAACCTGTATCAGACCTAGGCGGTATGCTAGGCTGCTGTTGACCTTCTGTTATCTTCCCTGCTCTTCCTGCTGCTTGCTGTTCAATAGTTTGGATTAACATTTCCGTATCCTTAGCTCTTTTCTCAAGCTTGGTCATATCCACTCTAATTCCTATCACAGAAAGTAAACTTTCCAAAATGGCCTTTGAAGCCTTCGCATCAACTACATATCCGGATGTTTCTCCTAGCAAGCACGTACCCTCCAGCCCACGAAGCTTAGCAATACCGATAATAAGCCCGTTCATGCCAGTTATGCTACCGCCGTCCATCGAAAGAATATTCCTTTTATGAAAAGATTTGACAATGTCTGTGTGCGTCGCTGTCCCATAAATACGCGGTTTTTCTATAAAGACGCCTGTAATATATGCAGCCAACGTGAAAACTACCTGTGAATTAAACCTACATGCGATATCTAGTATTTCCTCAGCTAGACCGTACTCGGAATCGGGATTTGCAGGTTGTGAATCTCCTGTGAGTAACAAGAGATTTTTATCTGCCAGGGTTTTACTGTCTGAATAATAAATGCTATTTTTCATTAATTCTGCTACCCCGTCATTTCGGATCATGATTTGTGGCGGAAAGGAAGACGAGTAAATATCGGCAAGATGTTTGGCTTGCAACTCTTCTATTAAATGCTCGACGGCCATCTTCCCGACATAGCCACTGCCGGGGAAACCACAGATTAAGTAAGGCGATTTTAACTGAGGCAAATCGGAAGAAGAGTATACTACGTTTATACCAGCCCGAGACGATGATGACATATCATTAAAATCAAAAAATAGACTTTAAAATGTTACGTAATATTGTAAAAAATATGGATAAATATCGGGGTTCCAAAACTTGCCTGCAGGGAGTTCCGCCGCACGGTAAATTAGGCAAACTGCAGAAACAGTCTGCTTGTGAATGTTTAATTGAATTTTAATAGATTGCTAAAGTACTAATAATTTTGCTCGATCATCAATATGTTTAGCATGGGCACATATCTAGACATCATTCATTATCTATCAATGAACCATAAGTGGAGCCACTACAATAGCCAGTACCGTAGCCGCAATCAAAGCAAACAGAAAAATACGTTCGCGTGTTATCTTCATGACGTAGATAATATATCACATGGAATTTCATGTAATTGAATCTTACTATCTTATCCTCTTGCAATTGCCCAATTTCATTATAAGAAATGCGATGACTTCGGCCGCTGTTTATCAGTGGCTGTTTGGTTAAATTATAAAGACACTTCCTAGAAGTTGTCGCAACAGATTTTGCTTGAAATTATTATGTATGTCCGGATTTCTTTCAAGCTGAAAAGTACCTCGTATCAGTGCTCTACCCCCAGTCTCTTTAAAGTGTTTCACATATTAAATCAGAAGAATTTCATAGATATTTCAATTATGGATGTGGCAGATACAAGATTACGGACTAGTGTTGATATACAAAAAAATTCAACTTGCGTAGAAAGAGCCCTAGAACGCCAATTACAAGAACAGGAAAAATATACAGACATAGAACATGAAATAGAATGTCCTAGGTGTTATGATATAATGGTTCTTCTGTCTGATTTTGATAGTTTATACTATTCCTGTGAAGAATGCGGGTTTATACTTTATACCTTGAAGAGAGCATAATGGTCATATATGTATCTTGAGTACTTCAGTCAGTTTTGACGTCTAGCAAGCCAATATGCTTTATGGCATAATGTATGCGCAAATTTCCATCAAAGGTGACGTATTTGCGCAGAATGTGATTATGCGAGGTTCACATACACCGATGAATGCCATGTGAGAACATCCAATGAATGACACCTTGAAGCCGTCCCCCTTTCTTAAGAAGAACCATAAAAATAATAAGACAACTATATTATTTTTGTCGGATCTAATCTTGTCAGATAATGATGATGTTTCAGGGTACAAACATTTTAGGAAATTTTAACTATTTTGTTTCTATTCATATGGGTGTGTATGTACTCATTTTGTTGATGACCTACTCTGGTTGCCATTTTTAATATATTACTTTTCTCCTCTTGTTAGATGGTTATGTCAATGCAGAGTTTATTTTTTCGGGGGCGGCTTCCAGCATCCTGCCAACAGGCGATAATATCGTAGGGAAACGGGTTTAACCTGTCACAATTGAAGTGACTTTATCATCATAATCCTATTGTGATATTATTATGATGAGGCAGCTTTGTAAAAAATCCAGAAATTACGTGGTATCGGTTGAGCTTGCCTCTTGATCATATCTCTTTACTATATTTGAAAGGGCCATTCTTTTGCCGCCAACTATTTTTATATCTACATTTATTTTTCCATGTTCAATTTCTATTATGTTATACGTGTCTTCAAATACGCCTCTGTATCGCCATGAACAGGCCGTTCCAGCGTACGCAATTTTCAAAGAGCCTAGATTCCAAAGCCATGGCCTGTGTTTGTGACCGCAGAGAACTAGGTCTACTTTGGACTCTAAGCAGGCTCTAAGAGTGTCTCCTGCATCTAATATGCCAACAACATTGGCATAGCCGGTATCGGGTATAGCGATCAAATGATGATGCATCGCAACAATCTTGATTCTATTGCCATATTTCTTAAGGGATTCCTCCATCCATAGATTTTGTCTATGCCCCACTTCGCCTTCGTCTCTGTCAGGTCGAGCAGTCCCAACGGTAAGCACTACTATGTCATCGAATTCATAGACTTGTCTTGAACCGAAGAATTTTTTGAACAAGAGATATCCAGTGTGACGGTAGTCATGATTTCCCGGAAAAACTATTAAATTAGGACAGTTAAATTTGTCAATTTCATGCTTGGCCTGCTGGAATTGGAAAATTAAACCATCGTCAGTCAAATCGCCTGAAACTATTATTGCTGTGGGTTTCAGACTATTGACTTCATCCACAATAATATCAAAGACATTTTTTTTAAAAAGACCACCAATGTGCAGGTCGGATATCTGAACAAACTGCATTCACCAGTTAATTTGTGATAAGTAATATATTAATGGGTTGTAGTCGAATGGGTTCAGTTTTTCGACATTCTAATTCAAGGCTTATATTTAAAAACTTTGACTTCGAGTTATAATGGGCATTGTAAGAGAAGCGACCCGCTCCTGAACGTCAATCTGATTATGCATCTGCATATATCTAGGTCTATTCATTCTCTTTACTGTTACCCAATCTTATATATGAGAGTATTAATAAGCATGTTTGTACTGAATGGCCAGCTGCATTGCTTTTCATTCCTATAAAGGAGGCACGGGCAAGACCACAATAGCTGCTAACTTGGCTGCATTGCTGGCAAAAAAAGGTTACAGAGTTTTCTTGCTCGACCTCGACGTATACGCACCGAGCCTACACTCCTATTTCAATATAAATCCAAAGAGATGGATTAATGACTTTCTAAACGGTTCTGCTGAGGCAGGAGATATAATTGTAGATGTTACCTCCAAAGTAGGTGAGGTGGCATCTGTAGCAGCAGAAACCGAAAAAATAAAAGGTAAATTATGGCTTGGTTTCTCGAGTCCGAGGAAGGAAGAAATTTACAGGCTTGAGGGCGGTAGTGGAAAACAGGAGACTTCCAAAATACAGTTGCTTAGAAGGTTTATCTTATTGAGAGAACAACTTATCTCTCTCCATGACGCGGACTATATAATAATTGATACCAGCCCAGGAATTAGATATTGGTCAATAAATGCATTAGCTGTTGCGGACACTCTGTTTCTAACGCTTAAAATGGGCGATCTTGATATTGAGGGTACAAGGAAGATGGCAGAAGAGATATACGGGTCATTTACAAAATTTGGTGCCAGATCTTATCTCATAATGAACAGGGTATCCGGATATTGCACCCCGATTCATGTAACAAACAGACAAGGCAATGAATCGCATGCTGCTCCACCAAGCTTAGGCTATGACTCGGTGACTCATCATTTGGAGCTCGATGCATCTGCCATAACGAAACAACAAAAGGAGGAGCTAACTATAACTGCCAATAATCTTGCTACTGATGTTAGGATGGATGTAATTTCATCTATCGCTTGCTATTGCGATATACAGTTTAGCAACAAAGAATTCCTTACAGCGATAAAATATCCCCATCATCCCTTTGCACAGAGATTTGAGGAACTGATTATCGCAATAGAGGAGATGCAAAAGACGTCTTAGTTTTTGCAAATTGCGAATAAAAACTATATATCAGAAGACTCGAAATCAATTATGACTAAATGCACATTCCTGGCATATCTGATCTTGCAGAGAAGGGAACATTACCAGAAAGCCTGATACTTGTGACAGGTCCGTCAGGATCAGGAAAAACACTCTATTGTAGACAATTCTTTACAGATGGTTTAATGGAAGGGAACTATTGCATCTACGTAAGCTCAAGCTTAACCAGTAAGCAGTTCCGAAACCAATTCTCTACTGTCGAAAAGTTAAATCTACAGCAAAATTCTCGGTTTGTAAATCCATATCTGTATAGTGCACGGATAGACAGTCAGCAACAAAATTCTTCTTTATATCCAGTTTCTGTTTCACATATGAAAACAACTGACAGATCTATGGAATCCCAGGCAAAAGATGTAACAAATGAAAAGATTGTCAAATACGACCAACTAACTATGACTCTAATAGAAATTCGCGACTATATCATGCAAGTAAGGAAATACGAAAATGGTTCGGTTGCCACTGGTTTTCGATCCCAGGGCAAGAAATCAATTAAATCAATTCGGCTAATAGTTGATTCACTTACACACCTTGCAGCGATATTCGGCGAAGATTTAGTGTTAAAATTTCTGAACGATCTGTCTTTCGTTCTAAAGGATGTCGAAGCGGGAGCGATTTTCACACTGACTACGCCAACAAATGAACACTTTATGAATGCAATAACTTCAATCCTTGATGGTAAAATTGAGATGAAATTCGAAGACTATAACGGATCTTTGACTAGAAGTATAAGATTATTATCAATTAGTGGAACTCATCACGCCGCATCTTGGGTCACTTTTAAAATTTCTGACGATGGATCCTTGTCGTTCGGTGATCAATCCTCTTCGTTAACATGTATGCTGTGCGGAAAAGCTATTTCGGGGCGACCTATAGTCGACTCTGACTTCACGTTTGATAGTCAGGATTGCTTCGAAACATACAAAAAACTTTCAGGCGTATATGGCTCGAATATATCAGAAATTGGGCTGCCGTCGGAAGTCGTTAACGTGAATTTTTTCTTCATAGACATTGTCAGCCTTTCCGATCCATCATTATCTGTCAAGAAACAGATGGAAAAAATTGCCGTATTAAACAAAATGATCGGCTCTTGCGACGCTTATCGCAGATCACCCAAAGACAAGAAAATTATACTACCTACAGGAGATGGAATGGCTATAGGATTCCTCCTGAACCCCGAATTGCCTTTTCAGCTTTGCATCCAGCTTCACCGGAAGCTTAGAATGTACAATCGCGTTAAGTCAAATGAAGACATGATAGGTGTTAGAATAGGTTTAGGTTCAGGTCCAGTTTTTGTAGTGAGTGACATAAGAGATAATCAAAATGTGTGGGGGCCCGGAATTATACTTGCTCGCAGAGTAATGGACATAGGCGATAATTTTCATATATTGCTGGCTGACCGTATAGCAGAGGAGCTGATAGCACTCAAGGATGAGTATAAGAGCGCTATAAGACCTATAACGGATGTGCGGATAAAGCACGGACAGAGAATCAAGTTATACTCAGCCTTTTCGGATGACTTTGGTAACCCTGAACCTCCGTCAAAGATAACAGAACATTTTTCCTGAACTGGAGATGTATTTGTTTCCTATGTAGAGACATTTAAACTTACGTGCTACTGTTTTATCGTACAATACTTTGGTTGGGATGAAAGGCAAGGCATTGCGTATACCCCAGTTCGTGAGTGTTAGTCCGGTATTTGGATTTCCTGAACATAAACACCTGTATATTTACGATGGTATATAAAATGGATAAGAACGAATATGATATAGTCTTCTCGTCTCAGGTGAATTTGTCAGTTGAATCGATTACAGATTTTATAGTCAGTGCTTTAATTAGTTTCCTGATTTTCCTCGTGTATAGTAAATACAAAACGCGCACCTTGATAATCTTCTACCCCTTGTCTCTCCCACTTTACGGTATATGAACGTGTAATTTGCCTTCCAATGATTTTGACGGTATGGGGCAGATTAGAATACAAGTTCTCTACCTTTTGTATGTCTCTTGTCATAAGTAGCGATCTACGTCTTTTCATCAGGTACTTTATAGCTACGTTTCTGTGCGCCTGTCCCTCGACGGGGATTGTCTCCTTGTTCGTTTGAATAGTAAACTGTCGTTTGCCCAATAATTCAAATTTCTCCTAACAGAATATAGTGCATATACTATACAGGAGTTGACCACTTGTTTAGATATTGTTCAGCTCGTTAATATGTGTAATACGAAGATAGCTTGCAAAAGCTGAAATATATTTTGATTAAGCCAGTATACTATTGGCCAGTTCTCTGCTTTCGACAAGCAGTGCAAAAACTCTAGTTAACAGGAAAGAATTAAAAAAACTGATTTTAAAATTTGATGATTTCACAATTAACTTTTATAAGTATATATTCGTTCAATAGATTAGAAACATCCAGATTCGTTGTCAAATAAAAATATGCCACGCTCGGCACGTAGATCTCGCAAACCTTTGCAAGATGATTGGATAAAGGGACCTGGTAGAGGAATTTCGCTCAGATGTACTTATGGAAAGTGTTCATTTGATTGGCAATATTTTGGAAGACATAAATGGGCTGAATGTCCAATTTGTCACAGTGTAATGAGAGTCGCAGCGGCGAAACGGAATTTTGTTGGTCGCAAAAGCCAATCCAGAGGTTGACAGAAAGGCTAAGCATAATAGGAACGCAATGAATGGTACAATAACAAAGTGAATGAATATTAATGGATAAATAGAGAATTTTCATCTTTTGCAATGAGCATATCAACTGTGTTTCTGTCCTTATCTTCTAGTACTATGAGCGTTTTTGTGGTATTGAATTTCCTTGGGAGCGTCTGAAGATAAAAATTCGTTGTAGAGTTGTCTGAAAATGATTTTGATTCTATCAGAGTGAGATCTTCATCGTAAAAATATGATGTGTATTCGTCACCTGACTTCACGATCTTTACAATATTCATAAGCACTTACGGTCGACCGTATACTTTAAACTATATTTCCATATCCAAATCGGAAAAAATGCCATTGAATTTTATTATAGTCTCAGGCTCGAGTTATCCACCACCTATATCGGCACCAATATGTCCCCATTTGTTCTCTTGGTATGTATCAATTAGTTCGTTAATGATATCATCATAGTTAATATCGCGTTTTGTTGAATGCATTAGATCTTCAAGTACCGAAGTAAGTCTAGCATACGTTTGCTCGTGAATAAGCAGAGTCTTCACAGTTTATTTGATGTTTTATGTTGATATTTATTTATTGACCGTCTAGGCTTACGGTAAACTTCAAAATGTCGACTAGCGATAATATGCTGTATGAGTCATATAATTAATATAAATATAGGCTATGTCGTTTTAACAATGCTATAGTGTATGAAACCTAAAGACCGTCGAAATCGTGGTAGCAAAGTAGTAAGGGAAAAGAAAATCAAGAAATTCATAGTGATTGGTCTGATAGCAGTGGTAGCTATTGCTATTGGCATTGCTGTGGCCTCTTCTAAATTCCTCTCCAGCTCTACAGCATCTGCACAGACAATAGACGGCATACAATGCAATGCTGTTGAACAGCTCGTGTTCCATAATCATGCACATGTTGATATATTTATCGATGGGCAGCCCTACACCATACCATCCCAAATAGGTATCATGCCTGGTAAATGCATTTATTGGTTACATACGCACGATGATTCTGGCGTTATACATATTGAGTCGCCGGTGACCAGAAATTTCACCCTAGGACAATTCTTTGATATTTGGAAGAAGCCATTCAGCAATGTGCAAATATTCAATAACACTGCAAATGCAACAAATGTCATGGCAGTGTACGTCAATGGAAATAAAATAAATGGAGGGGCAAATTATAGGAACATCAACATTCAAGAGCACGATCAAATAGCCGTAGTGTTTGGTAGACCTCCCTCTAAAATTCCTTCGACGTATGAATTCCCAAGAGGCTTGTAGCCGTCGAATTTCAGAATTTGTAACCAGAACTTTGGGTTCATATATACAACCTTTCCCCCAATGGCTTGAGGAAAAATAGCATCTTTCGGCTTGTGTTACAAAATTTCTGTTTAGGTCTAGCAACCTCCAAATGCGCTTCGCAGAAACGCTAAGCTTAAAATAAGCTGAATATATGGTACTTGGAAATTTATGACTGGCATGTATTCGCTTCTAGAGGGTTGTGCGACTAGCGAAGGAACAAGAAAATTCGCTGAAGGCGCGATACAAAAAGGAATACCTTTTAGTCACTTCCGTAATTTCGATGGATTGTATTTATCAAGTATCGGGCTTGGTACTTACCTCGGCCAACCAACTGCACAAGATGACAGAGCCGTTGAAGATGCGGTTTACGAATCTATTCGTTCTGGTGCCGTGAATGTGGTAGATACGGCAATCAATTATCGCGCAATGAGATCTGAAAGAAGTATAGGTAAGGCGTTGTTACGCTTGACCAAGGATGGAATCATATCAAGAGATCGGATCTTCGTTTCTAGCAAGAACGGATACATCACAAACGATGGAGAGTTTCCTACTATTGATGTAATAGATTATATTCATAGGATGTATATATCCACGGGAATTATTGGAACAAATGATATTAGCTCTGGCTATAATGTTATGAATCCTAGTTACATCGAAAGATGCATTGACAAATCTCTAGCGAATATGCATCTAGGTACGATCGATCTAATGTATATTCATAATGCGTTTGAAAGCTGGCACGAAGATGTTGACAAAGATGAATTTATGGAGATGCTTGCAAAGGTCTTCGAGGTGTATGAAAAATACAGATCAAATAACAAGATTCGTTATTATGGGATGGCCACATGGACTTGCTTCAGAGTGCAGCCTAGTGACAAGGAGTATCTTTCTTTAGAGGAAGTGGTTAAACTAGCGCATAAAGTAGGTGGCAGCGAACACGGATTTAGATTTGTTCAACTTCCATACAACTTAGCATATAGCGAAGCATTGCTGCTTAAAAGCCAATCCGTAGGATCCAGCAGGAATTTGAATATACTTGAAGCCGCAAAGTTGTTGAATGTGAAGCTCTTCGCCAGCGCTCCCCTACTTCAAGGCAGGCTGCTTAGGGCTAAAATCCCTGATTATATGGGTATATCAGATCAAGTAGCCAAGCTTGTTCAGATAATTAGATCGAGTCCATCTATTATTGCACCACTGTTGGGATATAAGGCGCCAGAGCACATTCAGCATAATGTCAAAATTGCAAACATTCCACCCTTGACAGAATCTGAATTTATGAATGCGGTTACAAAGCTTCTAAAAGGCGAATGGGCAAGCTGACTGTTGTTGTTGGATGTAAGTAACGAAACTGTTGCATTGGGGTTTTTGTTTTTTCTATACCCTGATGTTGTATTGTACGATATTAGTTAACAATAGCGAGAGTTGACAAGTTGAGGCTTAGAACTAATTCCTAAATCAACTATGTTCGACACTTCTTGGAGTACAATAGAAGTACGATTTTTTGCGGAAGAAGCAATCGCTTTGATTGACGCAGCCAATAAAGCACCAAGATATTAATATTCATATTAGTATGACTTGTCTTGAACCTGTTATGCGTTATTTTTTGACAAGATTGTGAGTTTCCTCTTTCACCACGGCAAGCTGTTCAGAGGGAGATTCCAAAGCCGAATGGAATTCATTTGAGTTGTGCTTACCATAATCTTCAGCCCATTTGAATTTTCGCCGTAGCGTTGAAGTGTAAATTGAGTTCCAGTCAAGTTCCACATAGTTAAGCCAATCTTTCATAACTCTAGGGTCTATATAGTTTCTCAAGGATGTCCCAAGGTTATAATCGCGTGTTTCTATTTGTAATTTGAGCTGCATCTCGACTTTATTCAACCTCTCCTCTAACTTTTTCTTCTGAATTTCAGTCTTCCACTTCTTTGCTGCTATTTCAGTTTTCAGCTTTTCAATAGTCTCTTGTTTCCTTTTGGTTGATTCCTCAAACCTTTCTAATGTCTTCTTGCTCGCTGGATTTCTTGGGTCGATCCCCTTTTTATGATTACAAGTAATAGCGGCCTTAAGGTTTGCAATTTTGGCAACATATATTTTCTCTGCCTGTGAGGATTTCCTATCTACAATGATTGGTGGATTTATTAAGGACTCTCTTAATGTTTTGGTTGCAATATATGTTCTGAATACCTTTGCGGTTAAGCCAGGCACGTTTTTAGGGTCAACACTGCGTAAAAATGCATTCACCTTCCCAGACGTGATGCCATCAAAAATATGCGAGCCGGAATCCTTTCCATTCATAAACAATCTAAGATTGTGGTGAAGGCCGCTGGTGTCTTCAGAGTTGACTTCGAGTGTTTTTTGCCAAGGGACGCTGTCTTTGCCTAAAAAATTAAACTCTATAAACTGCTTGCCATCCCTATTTGGGAACTTGATATGTTCTACCCGTAGCGTTGAGGCACCCACAGTGTCTGCTTCTTCCGGATCCTTTTCGTCGCCCACTCTCATTGCAAGTTTGAATATAAGATAACACACAGTTGCAATTTTCTTTTGATTGTTGTCCTTGATTCTAAGCATCCTATTAATAATTCCTTTTTGAACTTTGTCTATGTGCCTGCCGAGTTTTGCTGCCTTGTCATACTTTTCCTTGTCGTTGTTCTGTCTGAGTGCTGATGAATCATGCAACCAAACATACTTTCTTTTAGCGGTTAATTTATCCATCCATGTAGCAATCCACATGGACGAGTGATCATGAACAATCTTCTTCCATGGGCCTTCTGGTACCGGCGCATCTTCTCCAAGATTAAGAGTAACGTCTTGGGCCACTATACGTGGCTTCCATTTGCCACGCAGAGGATGTTGTCCCCTTCCCATGAAAAGACCGGGCGGTTCAACCAACCAATTAGCAATTTCCACATCGGTACCGTCAATAAGAGCCTTACCATATATTGCCTTCAATTTTTCTCTTTCTTCTCTTTTAGATAATGATAGTTTCTTTTTCTCCTGCGGCTGCAGATTACGGATTCTTTCTTTTTCTGATTCTTTGATTTTTCTTTCCTGATCAATGAGCCTAAAAGCTTCTGAAAAATCGATGTCTTTAATATTGTCGATATCTTGGAACTTAACAGGCAACAATTTGCTAAAATCTTTTAAAAAATTAGATTGAAAGACAGAGTCATGCACATAGTGAGTATCCTTTTTACCTGCCCACGCATACACCAACTCTTCCTGATCTCGATTGAGCATCAGGTTTTCACCACGTATAATGATAGTTATTCCTCTCGGTTGATATTCTGGAGGAAATGCTATCCCATTGTGTTCCAAGGTATCCCATTTCCTGGCTGTACTAGTAGCAATCCCCATTATGTTATAGAGAACACCATCAATCATTATTCTTAAACTTTATCTAGTATGCTGACCTCTTTATTGCCGAAATCGTTCTTTGACTAGCAATCCATTTTTACTTTTTTAATACGGATCCAAATAAGTTTCGGATGTTGTCAACCATCCCTTTACGATTTTCCTTTTTTTCGACCAATTTAAAGCACTTTGGGCATAGTGCACGCAAGTTGACTGGCCGGTTGTCCTTTAAAGAGCCATTGATATGTTCAAAATGAGGATGAATACTAGCACTAAATTTAACCTGGCACTTCTGGCAACGATGACGTGCTCTTTCCAATACCGTCTGTTTGATGCTCATTGTAAGATGTTGATACTTACTTTTATCTACTTTCTGATCTGGAGTCCCACCGAAGAATGACAATATGTAATATTGTAATCTCCTAAACTTAATTCTTGCGGATGAACCCCAATAATATTCAAATCCTGCCGGATAAGCGTAATCGTTTGGAACTTATGTCTGCTATACGCAAAGGTTCAGGGATCCATTGCCCTATTCTAGTTAATTCCTTGACGATTTTTACTGCTGTTCCTAAGCTAATTTTGTGGCCTATGCTTACATAGATGTGCTTTTTATTGCAGCTTCGTATTTGGAATCCCAGAACATCCCCTCCAAATTCTATAGATTTATCTTTTTTAACGAAGCCGCAGAGGAGAGATTTCGCCACGCCAATTGTAGGTTTGTTTATCATTACTCCTGTGTAAGAGGCCAGACCACATCGTCTAGGATGCAAGACGCCATGTCCATCGACAAGTAAAATCTGGAATTCTTTCTTCACTAATTGTAGAGCACTTATTATTGGTTTGTACTCCCTTAGGATAAACAGCCCTGGGATATATGGTTCATCTACTACGGTGATAGTGTTAGCACCTTCAACTGCATCGAGACTATCTTTGTCAATTACTGATGCGGAACAGTAGGCAATATTGTTCTTGTATGAAACGTCTACTCCGCACACATACTTTATTTTAACGCCTTCTATGTCTTGAGTAACGATCCTCTCTGCTATTTGTTCCTGCTGTTTTACTATACTGCTGTAAAGAAGATTAGTAGCCAATGACGTGTTGACAGGTACACCAAACAATAATAATAAATAAAGAATTATAGGAAAAGTAGATCGTCTATATCATAATATGGCTCCGCAAGGTGGCTTTGAGTATAGTTGCTATCGAGAGTTCTAATCATCGTCATCTGGGAAAATAGAACAATAATTTGCATGAATTGACTCTGCCAAGTTGCATTTTCTTGGAATTTGTTATTTCCTCTTATAGTGTAGGAAAAAAATAGCATTCTGCTATTGATCATAGCGTTCTCTCTGCTGCTAAGGATTGCTGAAATCCACTAATGGTTTCTTGTTATGTAATGGACCGGGTGGGATTTGAACCCACGACCACCTACGTCTCCTCTGCCATATAATTCTGACATGCAAGGCAGGTATTCTACCAGACTTAACTACCGGCCCACGTTGTTATGCCCAGGTTCTGATAATTTAAGTGTTTTAAATATGGCGCCTGCAGATTTGGGATTTGCCCACGTCTGTATTAAAAATAAAATGTATATAGCATACTAGGCATAACCTAGCAACATTAATCGGATGATTGTTGCTTTGAATTAAATGGATGAAAGTATGGAAAAAATAAACTTGGTTTGGTTACAAACAAACTATTTACCAAATCGATTTGTAAGTTAGGTACTTTTCTGGTGAGCCACATTTCCTAATCAAGTCCGCATACCACAAATATATTAGGTAATAGATCTTAATACACTCAGCGACTATGTCAAGTAATACTTATTATAATCCGGAAGTCTTATGTGAAACTGAGTGGGTAGCAAATAATTTACAGAACCAAAAATTAAGAATCCTTGAAGTCGATTATGATCCCGAAAATGCATACAGGCAGGATCATATCCCTGGCGCTTATCTAGTCTGGTGGAAAAAGGATATTAACGATATGGAACGTCGTGACATAATTAATAAAAGTCAATTCGAATCCCTTATGAGCAGAGTAGGAGCTACTCCAGACTCCGAATTAGTGCTCTATGGGGACTTTAACAATTGGTTTGCAGCATTTGCTTTTTGGGTATTTAAGTACTATGGCCACCAGAAAATCAAGATAATGAATGGGGGCAGAAAGAAATGGGAGTTGGAGAAAAGAGAGTATGTAAAAGACGAACCGCAGGTGCAATCTTCAAAATATGTTGCCCAACCTCCTAATGAGGGTGTTCGTGCATACTTGCCAGATGTTAAGAGGGCTCTAGAAAGATTAAGTGAAAACGTACTTGTCGATGTTCGCTCAGCTAAAGAATTCACTGGTGAAATAACAGCTCCACCCGAGTACCCGGCAGAGCATGCACAAAGAGGAGGGCATATACCAGGCGCAAAGAATATTCCGTGGGCCCAAGCCGTAAATGATGTAGATGGAACTTTCAAGAGTTTTGATGAACTTAAAAGACTATATGAAGAAAAGGGAATAACCCCTGATAAAGAGATAATCGCTTACTGTAGAATTGGCGAAAGGTCGTCACACAGCTGGTTTGTACTAAAATATCTTCTTGGATATCCTTCTGTACGTAACTATGACGGCTCATGGACAGAGTGGGGTAATATGATAGGTAATCCGATTGCAAAATAACATTATGAGTGACAAGGATTAATGGAGCCATCTAGTATCCCCTTAAAAAGGGGCCAATTTTACGAGATTTACGAAAATGCTCATTCTGATTTCGTATTAGAAGATAAAACCAAGAGAGGTTTGGAAGTGCGAGAATACAGTTATGATGATAAATACGGTGTAAACTCGGAAAAGGGAATGATACATGATATAGATGGTATTGGGCATCGAGTAGGAATCAGATGGTATTTTCCGAAATCGGATTACTCTTTGCAACGGGTTTCTGAAATTGCTGAGGAATTGGAATCCAAGTATAAGGCTATTAGGGAATTGACCTGTCCAGATGACTAAGAATTAACTACAATAGAAAGCCTTTTAGCCTATATTCAATTACAGGATTAATAAGAATATGTCTGCACTTCTTCGAGATAGAGTTTGGGTCATGTTGTCTGGAGTTGCAAAAAGAGGTGTATTTCCGTTACACGCCAGTCGTTTGGGGGTATTTAGGATGCCTGTCGAAATTACGGAGAATTCTGATATATCAAGTATTGCTAACGATTTAAAGAAATCTGGATTCAAAATTGATACATATGCAGATAGAATTTATGTCACTCATACATGGTTTGAAGATGCCGAAGATCCCATAACCCACGAAAAGTTGTCTGCAACACTCAATGTTACTGTCGAAATAGTCACTGGAGAGGTGATTGATGTAATTTATCAGCTCAAGCCACTGGAGTTTTTTGGCGATCCCTACTGGGTAACAAATTACAGGCACAAAGCCGACCACAATGCCAAAATGATCATAGACACCATAATTAGAAACTCAAAGATTGGTGATAAGCTAATCGCTCACTATCAAAAGTCTGAAAAGCTTTCTGTTGATGCTGCAATAAAGAAGCTAGAAGACTTAACTCCGACAGCTATGAATCCAAAGCCAAGGAGTGCGATCCATTCTGTATCGGCTGGAACTACACCTAGTTTAGCTGCACCACCACCTCCTGTTGCGCCGACTCCCACTATAGCTGCAGCTCCACCTGCAGCTCCACCTGCAGCTGTAGAAGGAGCAGGTGGCGCATCATCATCTGGCGGCGGCCCAACTACGATTTCTCTAACAGGAAATGGTACAGGTTATTCAAAGGTTGATGGACCTATTGATCCAGGTTTCAAATCAAAACGGC
>JBKPMK010000169.1:0-20689 GCA_046732115.1 Thermoproteota archaeon | reverse complement strand
TTTTTAGTTTAGTTTACAAGCTTTTTATAAGCCATAAAGTGACTTGCATTTAAATGAAGATTAAGGGCGCAGAATTTGTCTGGTTTGATGGCAAATTCGTAAAATGGGAGGAAGCAACAACTCCTGTTACAAGTCATGTCTTGCATTACGGAACATCTGTCTTCGAAGGTATACGTGCGTACTCTGCAAAGAATAATCTTTATGTATTTAGATTAAAAGAGCACATGGAAAGACTTCGCCGTTCTGCAAAAATCTATTCGTTTGCTTTAGATTACTCCGTAAAAGAGTTATGCCAAGCTACAGTTGATTTACTCAAAAGGATCGATCTTAGAGAGTCATGCTATATACGACCATTAACATTTGTAGGGCTGCATGGCATTGATCTTAATGTTACAATAGACTCACCGACTCACACAGTGATTATAGTTTTTCCATTTACCAAGTACTTTAAAGGTGAAGGAATTAAAGCATGTATCTCTTCTTGGCGTAGAATTCATGATATTACAACTCCGCCTATGGCAAAAGCCGCTGGAAATTACCTCAATTCGATACTTGCCACACAAGAAAGCAAACGCAATGGATATGACGAATCGATATTGTTGGATAAGGAAGGAAATGTTAGCGAGGCATCTGGAGAAAATATATTCATAGTTAGAAATAACAAAATTTATACACCATTTACTGCAGATTCGGCATTAGAAGGGATCACACGAGATTCTGCTATGACTATTGCAAGGAATTTAGGTTATACGCTGGCAGAGCGTCCAATCGCAAGGACCGAATTATACATTGCAGATGAGTTATTTCTAACCGGTACCGCAGCCGAGATTATTGCTATCACAAATATTGATGGCATTCAAATAGGTGATGGACTAGAGGGGCCAGTGACAAGAGAAATTCGTGACACGTATACCAAAATTGTATGTGGAGATGTTAAAGAATATCTGCATTGGTTAACTCCGGTATGGCACACATAGAATCTAACCTCAGACTAGCCATAATAGGCGTTGGTGGGTGGGGAAAAAACCATGCCAGGGTTCTTCATGATCTAGGTGTTCTAATAGCTATCTGTGATATGAATAAAAACCTATCTAAAGAAATAGCTAACAAGTATAATGTAAGATCATATCACTCTATTGACGAAATGCTTTATAACGAGAAAAAATTAGATGCGTGCCTTGTCTGTACTCCTACGAAAACCCATTTCACAATAGCAAAAAAAATAATGGAGATGGGAATTAATGTTTTTGTTGAAAAGCCCTTATCTTTTTCTTCTAGAGAATGCGAAGAGATGATGGTTGTATCAGAAAAGAAAAAACTCATTTTAACATCGGGCTATATAGAAAGATTTAATCCTGCAGTTCAAGACATAAAGCGAATTATAGAAACCAAGACTTATGGAGACTTATTAATGTTGGAATTTCATCGCGAAAATAGAATGCCATTGCATATTAAGGATGTTGGTATAATTTATGATACTTCGGTTCACGATATCGATACTGCGATGTTTCTATTCAATTCAAGACCACATGTTATTTTTGCTCGAGCTGGCAAGAAATTTCATCTATATGAAGACTTTGCAACTATTATGCTTGGATTTGAAAATCAAAAAGTAGCAATTATTGCGTCAAATTGGATTACTCCTAACAAAGTCAGAAGATTCAATGCTGTATGTACTGACGCATTAATTACTGGCGATTTTATTACTCAGGAAATTAAGATTGATCATGGGGAAGCTACAATTATTCCCCGCCGGCAACAGTATTTCGAACCTCTCGCATTAGAGCTGAAGAGTTTCTTGGACGCTATAGATGGAAAGATTAGCAAACCAGTGATATCCGCCCTTGACGCTACCAATGTTACCAAGGTTGCAGAAGCAGCACTTTTATCTAACGATACCGGATCCCCGATATATCTGGATTTGAACTAATTATATGAAAAAATCTATGGTTGAATTACTCGCATGCCCTATAGATAAACACTATCCATTAGAACTGTTTGAGATTAATGTAAAAGAGAATATCGATAATAAAGATGTTATCATAACAGACGGCATCTTATTTTGTAACAAATGTTGCCGTTTCTATCCAATCATTGATGAGATACCAATCTTATTGCCAGACGAACTTCGTGAAAAACAAAAGGATATTAATTTCCTTCATAAATGGCAAAATAAAATACCATCTAAAGTTATATATGACGGTAATCCGTGGCATATTTAGAGATTAGATCTTAGTTGACTAAGCAAGATTTTTCTAATGCTAAGAAGGTCGACTACGTTACATTCATTGCATCAATTAGTCAAATGTAAACATATGATACTTTGCTTATGTAGGAGAGAAACGCAAATCCAAAGATAATTTAACAATTGCGACCTCTTCTTGACTGCCTTGATTATACGCAAAAATGGTGAAAATATACTGATGGAAGATTCTGTATATGTATATATATGCTCCTACTTATCTATATGGGACAAGAATGTTTTCATTAATCTAGACGCAACTTTTTACTAAAAAGACATCATTATTGCACATTATTTTAATGTCAACCTATAGTCTCACATATGGGATTTGCCTTCATCAAAATGAATTCCAGAGTTTGTTTATCTTTGGATAAGATTCTCATAGCGTCGTTTCTGGTACACGCTACTATAATCATGGTTTTGTCTGTAGGGTATAAATTGAAATTTGCGCTTTGCTGAGACTCAACATCGCCTATATAGTCTTTCAATTTTGTTTCAAGCGAAGAGAGTAACTCTATCTTGTCACCTCTCATTTCATTAGGATCTAGCGTCCATGCAATAGACACCTTTGTGCGACTTGCCTTCAAATCGCGTTTCTTTAACATGCTTCGGATTTCATCTAGTACATGTTTGATATAACCTTCTATACTCTTGATCGTACCATTAACAAGATACATTAATGGCCCCGCTCCACCGAGTGAAGACCCTATTGCCCTAAGATCGTACAAGCCATTTGCTATATCGTCTATATAGATGTCTCTGAAGGCATCATGTATCAATCTGCTACTCGCATCATTATTTTTAATATGCTTACAGACTTCTAGAACACTAGCCATGCTAGTATAATGTCTTAAGGTTTTAATGGAATAGACAATCTCAGCAGACATTATATCAACAAAATTGAGTTTGTGTATAGCATCCTGTTCATAGAGCATGTTTGACATCTGTGCGTCTGGTTTGGATTTGAAAGAACCCACAAGAATTTCAGACGCAGATGATAAATTGTCTGGGCTGTTTATTGGCATATAGTAATAGAAAACATCCTTTCCCACCGACAGGCCAGTCATATGTTCTATCAATGCGATGTTTTCGTTGTTGCCACCTATTCCTGTAGGCAAACTGTATATCACGGATGTTCCTTTTTTCAATGCCCCGATTGCATCTCGAAACTTTGATGTAACATCACTCTTTACATCTTGTCCTACCTTTCTAATCCTTGGCGCAAAAAAGATGTGCGAGGCATCACTAATTGCAATATCAATTGGCTCAAGAGCAAGTAAAGGTTCATCCTCTATTAACGATCTGACATTAGGGTATGTCCGTGCTATATCTGGCTTCAATCTTATTGCCATTCTAGCTGACTCGTCAATTAATGAAACTTTTGAACCTTTGAGTGCTATCGAGGACGCTATGTGATAACCTTCTGTACTTAATCCGTATACAGCTGTAGCGGTCGATGATGATGGCAGTCCAGAACTCAAAGCTGGTATTTAGCCTCCTCCACTATAAGCATCTCTATGATCTATCCTCACGCTATCTAAATCTTGGTTAAAGAAAAGTTTTTTCCATAATAATATGCTTACATAACTATCCTTGAAAATCTGGTTTGATATTCTGACGCCAAAACAAGTTATGTTTTTTAAACCTATTATAGACCTGTTACATGACGAAGGACATGAACTACTATGCACATCTAGGGAGTACAGAGAAGCAATTGAACTAGCAAAAATCAAACATCTTGAATTGAAAATCGTTGGAAGACACGGCGGAGCTGGAAAATATAAAAAGCTGTATGAAAGTGCGAATAGAACGTTTAAACTGACACAGATAATAAAGGAATTTGAACCAGATACAGCTATAACATTTTCATCGCCAGAAGGCTCAAGAGTTGCATTTGGATTAGGAATAAGGCATATTGGCATAAACGACTCTCCGCATGCGGAATCCGTTGCAAAACTCACAATTCCTCTTATGAATCATCTATTCTGCCCATGGGTTATTCCATATTCTGCCTGGATTGGATTTGGAATTTCAAAACACAATATAACAAAATATCGAGCATTGGACCCCGCTGCATGGATCAAGCGAAATCCCATCTCCTATGAGAACGTTGAGATTGATAACTTAAATCTTGACAGTAGCAAAAACACTGTTTTGATCAGAGTAGAGGAAGCAAAGGCTTCATATATTGCTGATAAAGAGGTTGATAGTACAATTTCTATGATTGATGCACTTGTCAACAATTTGTCCGAATTAGTCAATATAATTATACTCTGTAGATACAGAGATCAGATAGAAGAAATTACAAAAAGGTATGAAGGAAAAGCAAACGTTGTAAAGCATGCATTTGATGGAACATCTCTAATTTCATTAGCTGATGTATTCATTGGTGCTGGTGGGACGATGACGGCTGAAGCCTCTCTTCTTGGAAAACCCACTATTTCTATCGCTCCCATCCGCTTTTATGTTGAAAAATATCTCATTTCTTCAGGTTTAGTCCAAAAGGCAAGTTCATCTAGGACTCTTATCAAATTAACACAGAAAATGATTACCGACAAGAGCTATGCTCAAAAACAAAAAAGTAACGCCAAACACATTCTTGATAAGATGGATGATCCAGTGGAAAAAATAGTTTCATTTCTGAAACACCCTGAGTAAGATTATAAAGATAGTAAGACGTATAGAATACGCCCGTGGAAGCCCGGTAGTGGAATAAGATTTCTGCCGAATGTAGTGGCCAAGCATAGAGGCCTTTGGAGCCTTTGACCCCAGTTCGAATCTGGGCCGGGCTACATTTTTGACACTCTCCTACCTATTCGTAATTCATTATCAAGCAACTTTGTAATAATATGTATAGTGATTAATTGTAATTATCCAAAATTATATTACCGACAATCCGTGTCATGCGCAGTATGGGCAGAGTAATGGTTGAATATAATTTAATTCAATTATATGATTATTACTAGCAAGACCATGTGAATAACAGTTGCAAAAATAATATCGTCTGATTATAAATGGGGCTTTTTATCTAAGACTTCCTGTTGATGTCACAATATGCGTTAATATACAACTTAACTGTTCAAATATCTATTGACATCATTTGAAAGGTTGTCAAATGCAACTTTGACATCTGTCTTTCGTTTTGACAGTTCTTGTATGTATACAGCTAACTTGTTATAGGCAGAGTTGATCATATCCTGTTGTTGTTTTGGATTAGGCGATCCAAACGAAACCCGTAACTCAAGAGCTTTAATTGGAGTCATTTCTCTTATAATCTGCGTGACTTCATCTGGTTGAAGATCTGATTCGATTTTTTTTAATGCAACCTCTACATCTTCTTTCTGCAACATATTCAATGCAATATTATTCTTATTTACAGCTCGTTCAACAAGAGCTCCAACGACCTTGTGAGCAGAGCGGAAAGGTATCCCTTTTCTCATCACAAGTTGTTCTGCTATATCCAGCGAAATAGCGTAACTGTTATCTGATACTTCTTTCATCCTTTCTTTGTGTACTTCTATAGATTTTATTACACTGTTCATTATTCTTGTTGATTCAAGAGCTATAGTTGATGTTCGCCATAAGACAGGTTTCAAATCCTGCAGATCTCTGCTGTAGCCAGATGGCAGGGACTTGACTATTGAGAACATTGTCATAATATTACCTATTGCTGTAGCGGCTTTTGCTCTTACTAATTCCATGGTATCGGGGTTCTTTTTCTGTGGCATTGCACTAGACGTCGAACTGTATTTATCAGAAATGTCAATGAAGCCAAATTCAACTGTGGACCATATTATCAAATCCTCGGCAATTCTGGCAAATGTAGTTATTAAGATACAAAGCGCTGTAGCACACTCTATGAGCGTATCGCGTGAATGGGTTGCATCAATAGAGTTTATTACTATCCCATGGAATCCTAGTAAAGCAGCGGTTTTGTTTCTGTCAATATTAATGCTTGTTCCACCAACAGCACACGCTCCTAAAGTTGATCTGTTGACTCTTCCGTATGCAATAATGAGCCTGTCCATGTCTCTGAATAGAGCATCCACATATGATAAAAGAAAATGACTGAAAGTTCCAATCTGTGCTTGCTGTAAATGCGTATACATAGGCATTATAGTCTCTGTATTTTCAGCTGCTTTTTCCAACAATGAATCAATTAAATCAATAATTACGGTGCAAATATTGTTAATTTCTTCTCGTATTTTCATATGAATATCAAGTACTACCTGATCGTTCCTGGACCGTCCAGTATGCATTTTTCCACCTGATCTATTTCCTGCCTTTTGTATGATGAATGCTTCAAGCGCCTCATGAATATCCTCATAGCTATCAGTAGACAGAATGTCGGGATTCCTTTTTACTTCTTCCAATCCATGCAAAATTTTCTTCAAATCAATTAGTGTCAAAAAGCCAATTTCGTATAACATTATAGAGTGGGCTTCACTACCGAGTATATCGTAATATAATATCGCATAATCATCATTAATTGAGTTCATAAAGTTGAATGCATTTTCATCAAGCTTGGTTCCTGACCTTGAGCGGTACACAATTACTGCAATCAGGTTGCTTTATTTTAAGATTTTATTTTGTACATACACTAGCTGAATGAAGAGAGAGTACCATTAATGGCTATATCGATATCATTTTCCTTTTCCATACCCTTTTTTCCTTTATTAATATTTAGTTATAGTATTATAATAGTTAAATAGGATCATACAAATTTAGTAATTAACAATAATGAGCCAAGATACTCAACAGGTTCGTAAGCAAATATTTGATGAATTAACTAAGATTGTAGATCCAGAGATAGGCGTCTCGATAATGGAATTAGAATTGGTAGATAAGGTAGATCTTAATAATGGAAAAGTAGATATTGATTTACATCTGACAAGCCCGTTTTGTCCAGCCGTATTCGGCTTTAAAATTGCTCAAGATGTTAGAGATAATATCTATAAACTACAACCAATTCAGGATGTTAAGGTTAACGTTAGTAACCACTTCATGGCAGAGGCGATAAACAAGCAAGTAAATGAAAGCAAACCACCTGCAAAACAGTGATTCTATCTGCCAAATCAGTATTGATGAGCTTTAATCACTCTAGAAAGAGCAACAAGAGTTAAAAATAGTTAAAGATATACATAATAATAATAATATCATCCCAATTACAATTGCCACTATACGAACAGTTAAGACTAGCCATATTTTGGCTAGGAGAGGTTAGTAAGATAGTCAAATAGTGAAATGAAGAACTAATTATAAGTCTTTAGTAATTTAAATAAGAAACAGTATGATAAATAAACGACATGAATTATATATGCATTGATAATAGATTATAGACATAATCAGACTTTCTAAGTGGTAATTAGTGAAAATCCCTATCTGTACCTTTGATGCAAAGACTGGCGTATTATGTGCAAAGTGTGAATCTAAACTAAGATTAGGCCAGCTTAAGCAGGCAGACGTCGAAGGAGCAATAAAATTAACTAAGTTAGCGGACCGCAATCAAGATATCAATAAATTTACTATGATGGGGGCTGCTAAAGTAGATGGTGATTTCGTTTTGATTCTTCGTGGTTCTGATATTAGTGTTCTGAGATCAAATACAATGCTTCCAACCAAATTTGAACATGAGTTCCAAAGTAAAGTTTGGTTTGTAGAAGCAGAAGCAACTGACAAAAGATTCATTGAAAATCTTTTTTTCCCTATGAAGGTACTAACAGTTAACTTGATTTGGCTTCCTGACGGAAGTAAACTAACTAGAGTACAAATAGCCGGCAAAAGTAATAATTCTGAATCAAAAGACACTATCGAAAAGATAAAAAAAATTGCTAAAGAAATCAGAAATATTGAATTACTTGTAGAATTCGAATAATAATAATAATAATAATAATCATGGATGGCTAATAGTATGACATATGATATTCATAGATCTCATGTTGCGAATCAAATCAATGAGAGTTTACTTGGTCAAAAAGTAAGGGTAGGAGGTTGGGTAGAAGATACTAGGGACATTGGTAAACTTGCATTTGCAGTAATTAGGGATATAACCGGTTCGGTTCAAGTAATAGCAACCGATGATGCTAACTTGCAATTGTTAAAAAATATTCCAAGACAGAGTGCGGTCATTGTCTCGGGATTAGTTCAAAAAAGTAAAGCCAAAGATTTTTCTGTAGAGGTCAAAGTAGACGAACTAATCCTTCTTTCTAGAGCGATTCACCCTTTACCCATAGACCCGACAGGAAGAGTTGAGTCAGCAATCGATAAACGTCTGGATTCAAGAGCACTCGATCTGAGAAATCCCAAAATTGCTGCGATCTTCCGTGTTAGATCAATGGCACTTCACGTTATCCGGAAAACTTTATCGCCAAGAGGTTTCATTGAAGTACATACCCCTAAGATTATAGGCAGCGCAAGTGAAGGTGGCTCAAATTTGTTTGGCTTTACATACTTTAAAAAGAAAGCATATTTGGCACAGAGTCCTCAATTATATAAAGAACAATTAACATTAGCACTCGACAGAGTCTTTGAGATCGGTCCATACTTTAGAGCAGAGAATTCACACACTGTGCGGCATCTGAATGAATTTATCAGTGTTGATTTAGAAGCGGCATTTCTTGATTACGAAGACATAATGGACATCATAGAGGAAGTCATAAGAAATGTTATGTCTGAACTCCATAAGAACTGCAAATCTGAGCTTGAATCAATTGCTAGTGACCAAATCGCAATTCCGATTTATGAATCTCGTATAGATAGACTAACCTACGAACAGTGTTTAAACGAACTTGTCAGAGAAGGTGAAAAGTTGGAATTTGGAGACGATTTATCAGATGCATCGCTTAGAAAGCTTGGTGCAATCCATCCAGGCTTCTATTTTATTACTGATTGGCCAACCGATCTAAAGCCATTCTATATATATGAAAATGAGGAGGATCCAAGAATATCAAAATCCTTTGACTTACAATATGGCTATTTAGAGTTAGTATCTGGAGGTAGAAGGCAACATGATTCTTCAAAGTTGCGCGCAAGACTAGTGGAACAAGGATTAAATCCGATGGACTTCTCGGAACATCTAGAAGCTTTCAATTGGGGAATACCGCCACATTCAGGCTGCGGTCTAGGATTCGATAGATTAATGATGGTATTACTAAATTTACAGAATATACGAGATGTAGTGCTTTATCCAAGAGATACAGAACGAATTAGTCCATAATAACATGTATAAAAAATTCTATATGAATCAATAAAAAAGATGTTTATTGATATTTACACAGTTGATAAACAGTATGACTCAGACCAATTAATACTATATATCTTTTGTTTACAGCTTTCATTAACAATCATATTTATGGGAAAAACCGGGATACCTTATATTTTGATTTTTGGTAACTATGATTGTCTATTGAAATTCTGCCGCAAAATATTGGTTGTTTATTATAGTAGTGACGTATCGTCTAATTAGCTGATATCTATCTATATAATCCACATTTTATAATTTGGATGTCAAGATTATTCCGATACTGACTTTCTCCATATTGGATCAAGAAAATTAGGCATTGGGGACTTACTAAAATATTGCAATTCTATAATTACGATGACTTCATATATGTAAGAAAACAAATCTCAAGTACTGTATGTTTAAAAACAGTGTGTTTTTGCAATATGCATTTGTACTTCTTCTAATTTTTCTTCAAATATATATGCTCTAGACTCGTCTGTGATGGTAGAATAGATAATCCATACTACTGGGTTAATTTCCATAAATTTCTTGTCTATAGAAGATGGCTTCGGTTCAGTAGGGTGCGAATGAAAGATACCAACTACGTGCATGTTCTGCTTTTCAACCGTTTGATATATCTCAATAAGTTGCTGCGGATCAATACTGAAAGTAACCTTTGATGAATCGGAATTTCTCATAGAGATTGAATTAATAATATACACATCTCTTTTAGCAGTCTTACCTACTAAAATAGCACATGATTCATTTGGTAAGGTACTTTTTGCCAAAGATACTAAATTATTATATTGTACTGAATTTAGAATAACCCTATCTATCATGTTGTGTAATATCATTATAATCTGTTAATCTTATTCTTTATCTTGCATTATGATGCTGAAATGGAAATGGATCAGGTCAGATGATTATGAAGAGAGAGGAGAAAATAAAAGATAGACAGATAGCAAGTCATGGCTCATTTTAACAATATTCAAGTTGATTGGACATATGATGCTTCATGCATATTTATTTATTTTGCATTTGAAATAAATCTGAAATATATAAATATAAAAAACACTGATTCTAAAGTTTTAATACAAGTGGCATAATAAATTTTTTAGACCTAATTGGTAAATACGAAAATCACATATATTTGAGTAACAATAATTTGACTTCGTTCGATCAATCTTGCCATATTGGCATATGATACAACATCTCTTGCTCTTGGATTTTGAAGTAGATCGTAATTTGGTTATAGGAGCGAGAAAAGATTAATTATATCAAAACCTTCAAGCTATCTTACACATGACTGACTGGGATTTGCTCACACCTGGAATAGGGCTTACTTCAATAGGCATTGTAGGAGTCGGAATTTCACTTGCTGGAATAGCCAAGACCTTTGTAGAAGGAATGCATGCAGTTACACTTTTAACCATGTTCATCGGAATGATTTTCCTTGCTGCCGGCTTATTCAAAGATGGTTTTCCCTCAACAGGACGAGCAAAATCTGCTACTTTCATTACACTGGGTTTTCTTGTATCATTTGGTGTCGCTGCTGCTGTAACTGCAAGTACGCAAGTTCCAAGTATATTTGCATATATTGGATTGATGATTTTAATTTCCATTCCAGCCGCGGTTCTAGCGGTTGCATCATACAAAAGAACTCCGTATATAAAAGCACTTGCCGTTATTTTTATTGGAGCTGCTGTGGTAGGAGGGGCTAGTTTTTATATATTTGGATTAGCTACTCCAAAGGCATCTAGCTCACAGACCAATGGAGGTGGAAACTCTACTAATGCCTCTTCTTCTGGTACTACAGCAAGTCAACCACCGCCAAATCTATCTCAAATAGTAAAGGTAAGTATTCTGCCTGGCGCATCTGCTCAAGGTAACCCTAATTTTGATCCTAACAATCTTAATGTCAAAAAAGGAACAGGAATACAGTGGACCAACAATGATAATGTTCCACATACCGTGACCAGCTCTGCAGATACAGGTAAATCCTTTGATTCCTCCATCATCAAATCAAAAGGCGCCTTTACACTTGACACTACGAAGTTAGGTGATAAAGAATATGATTACTTTTGTACTATACATCCTTTTATGAAGGCTAAATTCACTATTGGTAGCGCTGCTGGTGGTGCTAGCAGCACTACCAAACCCTCTGCTACTAATACTAGCGGTTCTAGCAAAAGTTAGCAATATGCATTAGTATCTCTGTGTGCAGGCAGTTTTAAATAAAGCAATTGAATCGATGCATCCATTTACACTATTAATATTATTATTCAAAAATTCTTCCATCCTGTCAACTATAATAAGCACAAAAAGTAAGAATCTTAGTTCTACATCACCACTTTTCTTCTTACATTTTTTGTCAGTATGACGAACGTTCAAAGAACCTTGTTTCGAAGATTTTTGTCACTTTTGTTTTTATGCAAAACTATCTCTATTCTTCTGCCAAACCATAATTCTGCAACTCCTCCACTTGATTTTATCTGTATCAAAATCATACCTGTAGTTCTCTCTATTTTCCTGAGTGAATTAACATTTATATGATAATCCCTGGCACCGCAAACAACAAATTCCCAATCTTCTGCTGATGCATAATTGTAGCTAAAGTTTCTATTGACATCTATAGAATGTTTTATCCAATCAATGCATTCATCTATTTCTAGCTGAGTTAATTAGATCACTACCACTGCTTTGGTGGATTCATATTATTTTTAAGTAATAGGATACTCTAATCCATAGTATAAATTCTGACAATGCTCATTATTAAAAGGACTTGTTTAAAACTGAATGATAAAATTGAATGATAATTAGATAGAATAAAAATTATGTATTCTGTATAAATGTTATAAAAAAGTTTTCATAGTAAATTAAACTCTGATATAATTCAAACGAATATCACAATCTGAATAAGACATCTCGATGAGCATTTGGTATTCTCAACACGCAAATACAGAATATATTCACTGGGTTACTAGAGCAATAGCATAAGTAATAGATAGTTGAACTTACAAATAATGAAGTATCCAGATTTTTGGGGACGATAGGCATCGCAATTTTGTATTGTAAAATCAGGTTAAAAGGATCTTAATATCCCTGCAGAAACCGTCAAAGAAAGTTATCAGATTCACCACAAATGTATGCTAGACGGAAAAAAAGATAATAATGAAAATGTTTCTGGTTATATAACTATCATGAAATACAATCATTTTTATCTTTGAGTCGAGCCTACAACATGCGCTTGTTCGGCAAGAAAAGAGAAAAACAGGCTCTTTCTGAAAGTAGCAGATCTTGTTATGATGATATTGCTACAAACAGATTCATGTTCAATTCAAGTTTAGCTGTTATAGTAATTCTTAGTTTTCCTATTCTTTTCACCGTTGTAGCATATCCTGATACTTTTAGCCTTTCGTGGAATCAAGGACGTGGTGGCTTTCTCTTTGCAATGGTATTCATTGTCGTGGAGCTGTTTGGTACACATTATAAAATCAGCAGCAGGAAAATATGCATAGTAATTAGTTTGTCAGCAATTACACTGGGATATTATATATTATTACCGCTTGGTCTAGGAGATTCAATTATTTCTGCTGCACACGGCTATAATGTTCAGCTAGTTGATAGCTGGAAATGGATGTGGGACTTTATCGTAATGGGACTTTATGTGGGCTCATCCCTAGGAGTATTGTTTGGAAAAAAATGGTACAAGATCGCTCCTGCAGGAGCTATCTATTTAATCGGAAGTGCAGCAATTCTATCACTTGATGCATTTTTTCCTTACGACAGCCTTGGTCCTCTCCAAGTAATTGTACCGGGTTATCTACAAATAGATCAGACTGTGATAACGTTTATCGATAATCATATAATGAACCTAGGGCCAGGTATGCCTGCGATTGCCAAAGGTAATCTATTGTTTTTGAATGGTTTGCATGGACCATTTGCATTGCAGGTGTTTTGGCCTTCTGCAGGTGTTCACAGTATGATTATCTATACATTAGTGATGCTTGCTTTTCTCTTTAAATTGCATATTCCTATTCAAAGGAAAATTATATATTTTTTAATTGGTACTATAGGAACAGCAACAGTAAATTTAATCCGTATAATTTCATTATCTATATTTGCATTGACAATAACAACTAATGTTCGAGAATGGGAATCATTTCATTCTGTTGCTGGTGAAATCATGTTTCTTCCTTGGCTGGGAATCTATTTAGTTGTCATCATGTATATGGAAGGTAAAATAACACGAAGATTACATTCGGCAATAACAAATTCAAAAGCAATCTCCACTAGTACAACACTTACTCCGGTAGATCATTTGGACAATAAAAGTTATGATTCCCATAATGCTGCCACAATAGATCCGAAAGATTCTATTGAGGACGATAAAGATAAACTATGAAGATATAATCTCGTATATAATACTAGTTTATTTACTTGTGAACACGATTAAAAATATTGAAAACAGCAGTCCACTATTATGCTAAGACTGATGCTGACGCTGACAATAACAATGATTCACTGTTTGACAGAAAAATGGATCTCGCTACCGAGGGTCTACAACTACAACATGCTAATCGCTTAAAGGCTCTATCTTCTGGTGATAATAGAAAGACTATTGTAAACTTTATACGCTCAATGAGAGCAGAATCTAATCTCTCAGATAACCATAGAATAAACTATCTTAGCTGTTTGTGTAGATTGTCGCAGTTTCATAGCACGACAACCACAAAAAAGACATACAAAGAAATGTCAAGAGAAGATGTATTGCTATTTTTGGATAGTTTTCGTAAAGCAGAAAGTGTAGACCCATTGCATAAATGGATTGGCACTTATAATCTGTATAAGACTCTGCTTTCATACTTTTTTAAATGGCTTTATTTCCCTGATTTAGAACCTGCTAAAAGACCAAAACCTTCATCTATGGACTACTCAAGACGATGCCTTATTTTTGAAATATTGTCCAAATAAGAGAGATAGATGCTATCATTCGATGACAAGAGATAGCAGTTGTCGACCACATGAGATCTTAAAGTTGAATATCAAAGACCTGTCTTTTAAGACGTCAGGAAATTTCCAATATGCAGAGGTACTAGTCAATGGAAAAACAGGTAGCAGACAAATACCATTGATCAGCTCAATCCCATATGTAAAAGATTGGCTAGACGAACATCCACAAATGGGAAACCCAAATGCACCCCTTATCTGTGGATTTGGCAAGAGTCTAGGAAGACGAATCAAACCATTAGCGTTGAACAGGATTTACGACAACTACAAGAATGGATTATTCCCAAAGCTATTACTTGATCCTAGTGTCCCGTCAGAAGATAAGCAAAAGATCAAAGAGTTATTAAGAAAACCATGGAATCCATATATCAGGCGCCATTCTGCGCTAACAGAAAAATCAACTATATTAAAGGAGCATGTGTTAAGACAGCATGCTGGCTGGTCTGGAAGGTCACAAATGCACCTCAAATACCTACACTATTTTGGAAATGAAAGCTCAGAAAGTCTGCTTGAAGCATATGGGATAATCCCAAAGGATAAGGAAGCGGCAGACATACTGAGGCCAAAGCAGTGTCCCAACTGCAGCGAGCCTAACAAACCTGATTCAAAATTCTGTGCTAAATGCAGGATGGTATTAACTTATGATGCATATAACGAAACTTTGGAAGGCCAAAAGGAAAAAGAAGATCAATTAAACGCGGTGCAGTCACAGCTTGATTCTATGCAATCTCAGATACAGTCATTGATGTCTGCGTTTTTAAGTATGAAAGAACAGCCACAAGTAGACAATACTGCCAAGATGCTATATAGCTCAGGGCTTCTTATCAAAGCACCCGAGGATAATAATGATAAAGAGCTGTTGCAAGTGATAAAGGCGGCTGGTAAAGCAGCCTATAATGCTACAAAGACTAAATCAGCCTTAACAAGAGAAGTAGAAAAATCAAAAGCTAAAGGATAACCAAATCATACTTAATAATTAACGGTAATACCCCTAGTTTTGCTCAAGGTTTGCCTGTCTAAATTCATCAGATCTAAATACATTATGCAGAACTCCATCAAACTCCGCATCGAATCCAGAAGGATCAGGCTTAAGTCCCTTCTGTTCATATCTTCTCATAAGGTTTGATTCTAATAAGTCTGCAAACATCTTTTCCAATACGAATCTTTTAGGCCATCTCATGTCAATTAGCATGTTGTAAGCATCATGCCATATTTCCCACTGTTTTTCTATGTCTAAACATTTGTATACATTGGTATTCATGTTATCGATCATCTTTTTATAAAGTAAGAAGTTTTTGTCGTTTAGCCTAATTTTAGCCAGTCCGCTTGGTTTAAGAGTGCAGCAGGTTTTCCAGCCATCTGGATGGGATTTCCTTTTACCTTGCTTCCATGCTTCTTTCTGTTTTTCATATAGTTCCTTAGAATAATATATTTCTAGCATGCCTTAGAATAATATAATTCAGGGTCTGCTTTTGCAATATTGAACATAAAGTCCATAAATGTAATATAGAATGGCACCTGTTTAGGTAAATCTTTAACCAGATCCCACAACCAGGATTTCATTCGCTTTATCCGGTTTATTGAAAGCTTTATTCTCTCTCCATCAGGAGTCAATCCATAGTGTTCCTCCCTAGCTTTACGAGGACTTTCTTCTATAGCTGTTATCAATATAGCTGTCCAATCCCTCAGGCTTCTATCCCATCTGTCGTCAAATGCCGATTCCATCACTTTACCTAAAATTTGACGAACTGGCAACACATATTCATAGATATACTCCTTCATCTCATCCCATGCATCTGGATGTTTTTGAAAATATAATTGGGCTAACTCAAATGGGATATCATATACCTTCCACCAATTAGCATAGTTCTGCGCTAGCTTCTTCATACGCTCAGGGTCTTTTACCGCCCCTAGCCTTGGCGGGTTTATAATAGGATTTTTTCCCCGAGATAGTCCCAATACGGATAGAACCTTGTGTGGATTGTGTCTTCTGAACACGTATTTTACGTCCGGGAATATTGACATCAGGATTGGAAATTTCATCCCAGGATCGCGGTATCTTTACCATTCTATCACTTGGAACCGATTTCTTCTTTGGTCTCTTGATTATACGAATGTGAGCACCCTTTTCACTAACACATCCAGGACACGGAGATATTATGTCTGTTGCTTCTGTTTCTACTGTCGTCATAGTTCTGGGGAAAACATTAGTTGTTTTACTTCAGACTGTTATAAATATTCACACCAATGAATCCTAACTTAAAACAGATTGCGGTCAGTAAACAAAACTACATTCTGTTGAAATCTCTCGGTCAGGCTGGCGATTCTTTCAACGACGTTGTCTCTAAGCTACTAAAGAATACATCTGTTAGAACAACACAAAAGACGGAGGCTGCAAACTAGTGGCACAGACAGAAGGCAGTGTAATACAAACTGTTAGTTGCTGTTTGGCCTCACATGAACAATGTACTGGATATTATAGTGACCAAAGTGGCAATGTTTTGGTTCGATGTGCATGCAAGTGTCATGGGGCAGTAGATGCCACTTGATTAAAGAACAACGAAAAGGATTGGCGCCCGACCAAAAGCTACCAATCCGAAAGAGACAGACGCAGACACCACAGACGACCCAGCACCACCGACTCGGTATGGAGAATGCTTAATCGTTATGTATGAAAGAATATTCAATAATCGCCTATCTAAGCATATCGCATTCAAAAACGTTGCCGCTGCAGCAGCTACTAAAGTCAATGCGCACAAATTGTGTCATTGTCCTGGCAGCGAACCTGGCAAAATCAACTTAGATATCAATGGACACTTAAGCGGCTGCCATATCAGAAAGAAGTTGCAGACTGGCAGATTTACTACGAATACATCCGTAACCCCGAGTAAATTCACGGATGGTTGCAATTTGGGTCTTGTATTGGGGCAGGAGTTATTCTGAAAATGAGAGCAGCTAATGACGACGAACCTATGGCAATAGAGCTTGAGCAATCAGATCAGCTAAAACAGACGCAAATATTAAGCCACGGTACATTTTACACAACCGATAGCAGTGTAAGGCTCTTACTAAACCACAAATACGATCAAAAACACATAGTCGTTGGATTAGACGTTAATGACTGGAATAAGAGCAAGCAGGATTTTAAATGTGAACTTAATGACAGAGGGATCAAAAAACGACATATCTCGATGTTGGTGGATTTACTTGACGAGAATCACCATGTCATCATGACAAAAGGCAAAGGCAAAGATGAAGATGAAGAACAAAAGGAAACTGCTGCACAAATCGCCTTGAGGCTTGTATCCGATCAATGTTCTAGTTTGTTCTTGGATCAATTTGGAATGCCATACGCGACTATTGAAGTAGGTCAAGGTGAAGGTGATTATGATCACGTCGAGACAATCAAATTAAGCTCTTCAAGGTTTAGGAATTGGCTTTCTAAAATATTCTATAGTTCTGAAGGAAAAATTCTGACAAGTGATAACGCAACTAATGTTTTAAGCGTGTTAAAAGCAAGAGCTGAGTTTGATTCAGGGGATAGAAAAGACCTCAATTTGAGAGTAACATCTATCCCACAATACCCAAATACAATTTATTACGATTTAACAAATTCCCATTGGGAATATATCAAGATAACATCTCAGGGCTGGAGTGCTGCTCAAGCCTCAAAGATCACACCTATAATGTTCAAGCGATATCCAAACCAGCAGCCGCAGATGTACCCAGCAAATGACAGTGATAGCGCTTATTCCGACGATATCTACGATAAATTCCTGACCTTGCTTAACTTAAAAGGCGAAGATGAAGATAACAAGCTGCTTCTCAAGTGCTATATTATTTCGCTTTTCTATCCTGAAATTCCAAAGCCTGTTTTAATGCTGCATGGTGAGCAAGGCAGCGCCAAATCAACACTTCAAGAACTAATAAAAATGTTAGTTGATCCAAGCAGTATACGTACGCTGACATTTCCAAGGGACATAAACGAACTGGTACAGAAACTATCGCATAACTATGTTGCCTATTTTGATAATGTGTCCTTAATTCCTGATTGGATATCTGACGAACTATGCAGAGCAGTAACAGGAGCAGGTTTCTCGAAGCGAGAACTGTACACCGATGACGAAGATATAATATATAATTTCAAACGTTGTATAGGCTTCAATGGGATTAACTTAGGAGCTACAAAAGCAGATCTTCTAGATAGGGGTTTGATTATAGAGCTCGAACGCATTGCAAAGGAAAAGCAACGCAAGATTGAAGACGTTTGGGTCGAATTCGAGGCTATCAAACCTCAGTTACTTGCATATATTTTCGACACACTGGTTAAAGTGCTGCAGGTAAAAGCAATCGGTGGAATTGCAAGTGAGATTAAAGGACTTCCTAGAATGGCAGACTTTGCAGAAATCGGCGAAATTATATCTAGGTGCATGGGCAACCGAAAAGACGCCTTTATCAATGCCTATTACAGAAATATCAAACTGCAAACCGAGGAAGCAATTGCCGCGAACCTTCTTGGAAACATAATGATATAGTTTATGCAAGACCGAGATAAACCGGAATGGACCGGCACGGCTACTGAATTACATAAGAACCTGCAAGAAAAGGCGGCCACTCTGAACATTAACATCCGTGACAAATCATGGCCCAAATCACCTAACAGTCTAAGCAGAAAGCTCAACCTAATCAAGACAAATCTCAGGGAAATAGGGATTGAATTAGACAAGTGCTATCTTGACGAGAATAAAAAGTCAAGGGGCATCAAGATACGTAAAATATCGTCGGAACCGTCGGAACCTACGGAAACACAAAATCACGCTCAGCTCACTAGCGATGATTCCGACGATATTGATAATGGTTCAAGAATAATATCTACTGACAATGAAATATCGTCGGAAAAAACACCAGAAAATCACGCTCAAAACGGCATTTCCGACGATACCGACGATACCGACGATATATTACATACCTCACAGGGCCAGGATGACGCTTCAAGCAGCAATCATACAAGGATAGCAGCATCGGCTCGCGTAATTAACATCAAACATGATCCAACCGCATATTATGTCTATATAGGCCGCGCAAACAAGCAGTACGGCTTAGAAGAATCCCAATGGGCTAATCCTTACAAGATAGGTAAGGATGGAACAAGGCAAGAGGTCATAGAAAAATATAGGGCGTACATAAAAGGCAGACCTGATTTGCTGGCCTCGCTTTCAGACCTGGAAGGTCAGCCGCTTGGTTGCTGGTGTTCCCCTGAACCCTGTCATGGCGATGTCTTGATAGAACTATTACAACAATCCACTAGTCAATCTAAAAACGAAGAATCGTCTCGTGATACCACGATACCGAAATCGCTTTACAAATTTAGCAAAGGTGTATGGAAATGTCGCAATTGCTTCCAAAATGGTGACTTGCAATCGATGATTGACCATGTAGAACACTGTTCACATGACAAGGACTTGGAGATCTGACCTAGCGATTACCAAATTCCATTGGACCGGCGTATATTGCGGCCACCATGTAAGAGACCATACTACTCAATTCATGACAATGGTATTTGATGGTCACGTTTCTAGGTGCAGTAACGAGGCTTTCAAAGGTCATGAATTCAAACCCTATAGTAACATCGAAGTTGCTGAACACGAACCTCATTCGGAGGTCGATTTTGAAATTGAAGCAACCACTGACTAATTATACTTACACAACTTGTACGAGGCCACTGTTCTGTGTCTGTTCGGAACGGCTTCAGAGAACAAGCATATCAGTCAATGCTACAATAAAAGGTTGATGGGCTGAGATTAGCTCTTACTTTCAACTACGTGTGTTTGGTGTCAGTGTTTTGCTAGCAGGTAAAGGAGAAGTAAGAGAATGAGTAGAAGAACTACCTGCATATTTCCAGCTCAAATGATATTTTACACTCTTTATCTGACTGAGCGGCATATCTTTTGGATTTAAATACATTGTAAATGGTGCTGCTTGTCCTGGCTGCAGTATGGAAGGTTTTGTGAATGTGTTTTCATTGCCTACTGTTTGATTATTTATGTTGTAGAAAGTAGCTATAAGTTCTACAAAGTTAGCGGTGTTAGTTCCTCTGTTTTTAATTTCACCTGTTATCACTATATCATTTAGGACATCCTTGTGCATTGATGTGTAGGTGATATAAAGTGGACTGTTTGCTGGCATATCTGTGAATTCTCTGAAGTATTTGATTT
>JBKPMK010000168.1:0-1746 GCA_046732115.1 Thermoproteota archaeon | reverse complement strand
AATGACAGCTCGTTTGTAAACATTATTTCTTTTGGTATACCTTTAGTTCAATCATTTCTATTTTTTTTAATGCTTGGATGGTCCAATACATTCTATTGATAGCAGCAGATGAAAGAAGAAGCATACGTAGTAGCATACTTGGTCTTTATCCATCTCTTAGGAATATAGTTATTCTTACTGTACATGAAATGGATAATAATACAAAGAAAAATATTACATTGTTATTTATTCTTTCAACATTAATTTCAATTATCATGTTCGTACTTACAGATATAGCGGTAATTCCTGTTGCAGATGGTTTGAGCCTTTATATGATACAGTTTGCAATCCTAAATATAATAGGAGCAATATATTCGCCATTCTTTTTAGTATTCTTATTCCTTGCGTTTATGTCACGACCGTTCCATATAGATGATAATAATATATTGCCTTAAATCCATAAACTACAAGAAATATTGAGTTAAGTATTCTTACAGAACCTACACCTACATACGTCTAGTTCAATAAAATCTAGAATCCAAAAGGTAGCGCCAAGGAATATAAAAAATCGAGATGGAACATAGATATATGTAGAAGCATACCGTCATCATCATCACAAACACCAAGACATCACCACCACCTAGGATTTGGACCATTTAGGATGCCATTCCCGCAGGTTGAGTTGTACACGTGGTAATCTACAAGATTTTCTGTTCACTTCAAAGTTCAGAATGAAGCAAATTGTCGAAGAACTTGTTAAATGTACCGTTATCTATTACATCATCTGAAAATGTCCCTAGTGCTACAACTTTTCCTTTTTGATAATTCAATTCATAGGCTGCTATAGTTGGTTGCTTGCTATCTATTTTAGCTTTACCTATTTCTGCATCGTAATTAAGCAATATTGAATCATTATGATTGCTGATATATTGTTCCTCATGTGACCTATATTCAAATGGGTCATTTCCAAATGCGCTAATACATCTATAGCGCAGATGCTTACTTCCAACCCATTGAGAAGTTTCCTGCATCCATCTCTTACCTATACTACGCCATGCTGACTTTTCATTAAACGCCCACCAATGACCCTTTACCAAGCTTTCTGTTTTAGTATGAGGATTATATTTTACCTCATTATTATGCATTCATATATATCAAGAATATGATTACTATGAAGTACTATTAGGAACTATTCTGTATATACTTCCATTAAGTGTAAGAATATACAAATATCCATCATCAGGTCCTACCTGTATGTCTGTAATTACACCAAATCCTTCTCCTAATACTGCTCCTGCATCTTGTAGCTCTTCTGGAGTATTAGCAATTTTGTCTGCAAGCGGACCTTGCAACGCTAATCCTGTTCTATCTTCATTTAGTTTAAGATTGTATAAATTGCCATTATCTACATCTCCCATAAATATAGTATTTTCATAATGTGTTCCTAGTTTGTCGGAGTTTAGAAATTTAAGAGCAGTTGGAGCAATTGTTTGAAGCATTGCAAGTTCTGGAGCTCTATATACTCCTTTTCCTCCAAAGGTAACCAAACCTTTAGGAGGATTATTGCTATCAGCTCCAATGGCAGGTCCAGGTTTAGACCCTGCTTCCCATATTCCTTCTACTTGCGAATGTCCACTATTGAATCCCGGTTTCACTAAATTGATTTCATCTCCAAAAGTATTACCATTCTCTGTATCCCATAAATCACCAGTTATTGGGTCAAAGTCCATTCCAAAAGTATTTCGTAGGCCATACGCATAGTACAAG
>JBKPMK010000167.1:0-12886 GCA_046732115.1 Thermoproteota archaeon | reverse complement strand
TTCATCGCTATCAGCCGCCACGCGCACTGCCAAGCAACCATGTTATGCATCGCCAATTAGTATTAGCGTTGCATGTTGTATTATTCTCAGTAATCCTATAAAAACATTACTATATTTAAATAATAGCTACTATATACGACGGTATTTTGCAAATATCTGATATTCCTACAATTATCTTCAATATATTGCAATTAGTATAGTAGTAGTACAAATAGATGTAACTTTAATGTAACTCTGATCTGAACGGCAATAATCAATGCAAGAATATATTTAATAGGTTAACTCGCATTTTTAGACAATTCGTACATCGTGCTTCTCAATAGTAGTAATGTTCGCATAGGTTTTAGATTTTAGGTTTTGAAAATTTCATTTCATACGCGCTTTGCAAATACGAGCAGGTAATATAGACCCATGATTATCCAATCTTAATCATTTTTTAAGACATGATCCACCAAGTTCTCTAAATCAGCTGTTGCAATGCAGCATACCTTATCAGCCGCTCCATAATAAACGAATAATTTTCCATCCATAATACATGTACCTGTAGGAAAAACGACATTATTGACATCTCCATGTTTTTCATATGACTCCTTTGGTTCTAAAATAGGTTGTCTGGTCCTTCCTAACACTTTGCTGGGGTCAGATAGATCAAGAAGAGCTGCACCGGCTCTGTAAACATGATCACTATCCACACCATGATATATTAAAAGCCAGCCACGCCTTGTTTTTATTGGAGGGGGGCCTGCTCCGACCTTTAGCATTTCCCATCGTTGCTCCGGCTTGATAAGAAGAGTATGTTTCTCAAATTTAGTTAGCGAATTCCCTTCTCCTAGCCATATACTAGGTCTATCAACTCCATACTTTGAACCAATCCAGGTGCTGGGTCTATGTAAAAATAAATATGTAATAATGCTACTATCTGTTGTATTTGATGTTTGTCGACTCATATTTCGAGGAAACAAAACTACGTCCTTATTGTCAGAACCCTTGCTTGTTATAATGCCAAGCCTTTTATAACTAATAAAGTCAGTAGTTGTAGCCAGCGCAGTCGATGCAATAGGGCCTTGGCTTACATAATTTGAAAGTATCACGTAGCTAACATATGTTTGGTGATCGATTTCTACGATCCGCGGATCTTCTATTCCATATTTCTCGTATTCCTCATCAGGCGCTAACGCCGTTTCCTTATTTCTGTTAAAATAATAGCCATCAATACTCGATGCATATCCGATTCTTGAAACGTACTTTTCATATTCGCCTACCGCTCTGTATAACATGTGGATTTTGTCACCGTCAAACAAAACACCGCAGTTGAATACTGCTTGGGATTCCCACCAAACCTGGTCGTTTGGAACGAGTACAGGATTTTTCTTGTACCGGTCCAAGATTTCTTCTTGCATATACTGTAATTATATCTGATCTTGTTCTTTTTCTATTTATCACATATATGGACAGAAAATTCCAATTGTCCAAAGCGCCGCAGTAGCAATTATTGACATGCCAATTAGTATTATAGATATATATATGAATGAGTATATATATTTGTATATATGATGAGTCTTGCCATAAAAGGGCAGGCAAGAAACACAAAGTCTATAAGAGCAGCATATCCATTTTAACTAGCTCAAATGACACAAGCCGAGCCTTCTCTAATCTATCTCAAATACAAATCTTTAGAAGATGTTCTTAAGGTAATAGTATACTCTGCGCAGTCTGCAATAGGTCTAACCCCGATGCTTTACCATATTGCCTATAACAACCTTCAGATTATCTTTATTCAAACTGGAGGTATTGGAAGTAGCACTATACATTACATAATGCTTAACGAAAAACCAACTAAAAAATTCATAGAGCTCAAGCGCCTGACCGGTGAATACCAATTCGTAGACCGAATAGGCACAGATACACAATCATTATATGTTCCTGTATTGGAGCTTGAAAAGTCTACACTAAACTTCCCATAGACGCCGAAATCACTTTCTTCCTAATTTCATTAGCAAATTATTTATTTAATCTATTAAAATATCGCCATCTGTATAACTTAGTAGTGTGCTAAATCTAGGTTAAAGAGAATTATTTGATATATGTATGATGGTCATTATTCTTGTGCATACTTGAAATATGCAGAAGATACATGCCTTTTGTTTTGCTTCCTACTTTAAGTTGCCCAATAGATTTTCTACGCTACCTGTATTCACTATATCTGAACTGTCTGCCCAACCACGTCTAGCCTGGGCTATCCCAAACTGCAAAAATTCATAGTGAATCGGATGATGGGCATCTGAATCAATAGCAAGTCTGACGTCATTTTGAACAGCCATTCTCACGTATTCGTCTTTCAAATCCAGACGGTCATAATATGAATCAATTTCAAGTATTGTCTTGGTATCCTTCGCTACATCTATTAGCGTTTCGACATTTACAGGGTAACCCTCCCTTTTATTTATTAGTCGACCAGTTGGATGAAATATGATATCAACACTAGGATTCCGCGCTGCAGCTACTAGTCTCTGCATTTGCACTTCGATTGGCTGTGAGAAATTAGAATGAATAGCTGCGCCAACTAAATCAAGTTTGTCTAGTATATTGTTTGGTATATCAAGCGATCCATCCTTAAGTATGTTTACCTCTGCTGCTGACAATACTTTGAAATTTTTCAAATCAGCAGGCTGTGCATCATCGTCGTCTTCATTTAGATGTCGTCGCAGTTGTCGTTGCAAATATTTTTTCTCTTCCTCTTTTTTAGATATGTTATAGAGGCGGCCTTCTCTTAGCCTGTCATTTATTTCACTGATTTTGTTAGCTTGATCTAGCAACTGTTTTTCGTCAAGTCCATGTGTTAATTTCAAACTTTTTGTATGATCCGTAATAGCAATATATTCGAGTCCGAATCTCTGCTTTGCAGCTATGGCCATGTCTTCTATAGACATTGTTCCATCAGTGCTATTGCTGTGAACCTGTAAATCCCCCTTTAATTCATTGTATCGTACTAATTTTGGAAGTTTACTGTTTGGCTTTGTTGCAAGTTCAATTTCCCCTGTATTTTCACGTATTTCCGGAGGAATCCACTCTAATCCTAGTGTACTGTAAATTTCTTCCTCGCTACGACCTGCAATTTTGTTATCATAAGTATCAAATATTCCCCATTCGTTTAAGTGAAGGTGCTTGGCGAGTGCTAGTTTTCTTAATGCCACACCATGTTCCTTGCTACCTGTAAAATACTGCAATGCCGAGCCAAAACTTTCCTCAGAGACAACGAGCAAGTCTGCATCCATTCCATTATTCAATCTCACAAATGATTTGCTTTGTCCTCTAGAGAGAACTTCTTCTACTTGTGGCATAGACACGAAGTAGTCCATTACATTTTCTGCATTTTCTGACACTACAACATAATCAATATCACCTACTGTTTCTCTCATCCTTCTAAAAGAGCCTGCTGCAACAGCATTCTTGACCCCGTTGATTTTCAAGAGGCCGGTCTCTATTTGTTTCACCAAAGGATAGATTTCGCCTATTAGATATCTACCTCTACTTCTTCTAAATAGTTGAATTTTCTTTAAAATTAGCTCTTCCTTCTTCTGCGAAAAACCAGGAATGACACGAAGCCGTCCTTCCGAAGCAGCTCTCTCTAAAGCAGATATATCTTTGATTCCCAGGTTGTCATGAATAGATTTAATTGTTTTAGGACCAATGCCTTCTAACCCATAAAATTCCTCGACGTTTATAGCGGTTTTCGACTCTAGCTCTTGTAGATACTTTATTTTTCCTGTTGCGAGATATTCTTGAATTTTCGAACCAATAGCGTTTCCAACAGATGGTATCTGTAGTAAACCACCTAATCCGGCCTTACTATAAATTTCATCGATATTCGAAGACAAGGCTGCAATTACCTCTGCTGCTCGCCTATATGATCTCACTTTGAAGCTTACATTCGATTGTTTTTTACTCTTCGCTTTTCCCTCTAATCTAGAGTTGGAATTACCGCCATTATTATCTCGCTTGTTGCTGCTCTTGCTGTGTTCTTCTTCTTCTTCTTCCATTTCAAGTAAAAATGCAATTTTAAGAAGAATTCTGACAACCTCAGCATTTTTATTCATATTCTTCTCGTGCAGTAATAGGTACCAAGAGAGCCAATAAAATACATACCTCCTAACTCTCTACTTATATTCTTGTAGTAATGCAAGAAATATTTCGTTAATTAAAGCCAAGGCCAGAATGGCATATTCCGTAACAAACATTGTTTCCTAATTATAGATCTTGCCTTCTCTGCAGCTTCAAACTCATTGCACTTGCCGCTTCTGAGAAATTGCAGTAGCAGATCCTCGTAAAGCCTTTTTGCTCGTTCTTCGGTAAACTCCTTATAATATTTGGATAGTTCTTGTTGCTGTTGTTGTTGTTGCTCTATTTTTTTATTATTGCCGCTAATACTATTATTACTACTATTAGCAGGTTTATAGTTTCTGGTAGTGTTATTACCATCATCGTTATTGTTTATCTCATGCAGGCCCTTTAATTCAGCATATTCTTTCCTGCACTCGATACACGTATCATCGAAAAAATTCTTATGAACACAGCAAACCGTCATGTGATCACAAGGTACAAGTTTAGTTGTATAATAGCCGATGATAAATAATGTTGCTTTAATACTCTAATGGGTTTTAACGCAAATTTGATTTTTATAAAGATAATAACCAGCTATGAGAATGCAAATTGCTAGATATTAAATAATAACATATTCCTCCGTCTCCCTTATGTGCTTATATAATGAATTGAAGTATAATATATCATAAATATTATATATATTATATTCAGATTTCAGTAACTAACACGTATGGTAAAATAAATGAAATGCCATTGGGCTAGGTAATTTGAAATGTTATATGAATTTCAAATTACGGCCACAATAAGGAAAATAAACAAAATTTTTCTAAATTTAGTTAGCATGTAATCATATATACCAGTAGTGATTCATATGACAAGGCAAAACCTATTAATCACTTTCTAGAATATATCGATATAACTATATGCATGTCAGACTATTGCACGACCAACAGCAACACCACTATATTCATGAAGCCATGATGCTCCATCCCAAGTGAAGTAAAGTTCTTCTCTAAAGAAACGGCGGCGGTAGTAGTACTGGTTTGCAGAGGTATCGCAATATGAATGAAAATATGACTACAGAAACAAGTACAAGTACAAGAAAAAGAATTCTAGTCGTAGATGACGAAGCAGATATTACTTTAGCATTAAAAACGGTTTTAGACGGAGATCAATTCCAAGTCGATTCATTCAATGATCCTGTTTCTGCACGTAATAATTTCAAAGCTGGTATTTATGACCTTCTGATACTTGATATTAAGATGCCAAAAATGAATGGCTTCCAGTTATATAGAGAGATTAAAAATATAGATGATAAAGTCAAAGTATGTTTTCTAACTGCATTGAATGAAATGCATGACTATCAAGATTATAAGAAGGAAGTGTCTCCAAAGCCTGGCGAGAGATATTTTATTCAAAAACCAGTCGAGAACCAGACTCTGATAAACCGTGTAAATGAAATAATTGTACAAAAATGCCCTAATTAACGCGCTAGAGATAGCAATTCTGTCCCTGATGCATATTGAGCACAAGCTAGCTATAGCCTTGATTATTTAATTTAACCAGGTTCAGCATGTACGACAACCCTAGAAGCCCCAGTATCTTTGACAATCAAGTTCTGAACATTTGTTGCTAGTCTATGTGCCTCCTCAATTGAGGTGAAACTTTTTTCATGCGTTGGCTTTATCTTTATTACTAGAGTAATATGCAATTCACCATTGATATCTACTACGCTAATGTCTTTACAGTCTGCTACTCGATCTGCAGATAATGCTATTTTCCGTATATTTTCCACATATGACTGATTGATCCTTTTCTGTGTGCCTATCTCTACATTCTTGCTCGTTTCAGTTTCAATATGGGCAGTAATATTGCTTATTTGCGGGATATTTTGTTTAACTTCATTTTCGAAGAGATCTACAATATTATGAGCAGTCATAAGATCTAGACTACTGTCCAGTTGCACATCCAAATACAAGTGTAACTTTGGTTCTGTCTTAGCATCCAACATATTTTCGTTCGAATTGTAAATATCTTGTGTTTTCTCCGATTGTCTAGTCGTTTCAGTTGACGACGCACGAGTCGTAGAGGATATCGTCGACAAATATATGGAATGAACATTTTTTATGCCTTCTGTTTCAGCAGCAATTAATCTGATCCTATCTGTAATTGTTTCACCTGCGGTTTCTATTGCGTCGACATGTACTAGCACGTCTGAATTAGGTAAAGCATTCCTCACCTTATCTTCAACAGCTGTTGCTACTCTGTGTGCTTTGTCGTGCGTTAATGTTCGGGGAACTTCAATATGCATATCCACAAGGGTTTCCGAACCCATTTTCCTCACGCGAATGTCGTGTGCTCTATTGACTCCTTCTAGCCCTGATACTGTTTCCACCACCCTTTGATAAGCGCCCTTAGGAGCCCTGTCTAGAAGTACGTCAAGTGTTCTTCTTCCAAGTCCAAGGGACGTATATATTATCATGGCTGCTACTACAATTGCAGCGTAAGCATCGGCATTTGGAACATGATACAAGAAAACCAATGCTAGACCAACTATAATGATTGCAGAAGAAATCATATCTGTCCTAAAATGAAGCGCATCGGCTTCAAGTGCCTGACTACCAAATTTTCTTGCAGTTCTATATAATACTCTAGATCTCTCAAAATCGACTCCCATTGAGCCAAGCATAATCGCAAAAGACAAAATAGTAACTTCGGGTTCGATAGATTTAAAGAAAATTCGGTTTATGCCTTCATAAAATATCCATCCTGCAACTATAAATAAGAGTATTATTTCAGCTAGGCTTGACATACTCTCCACTTTAGCATAGCCGTAGTTGTATCTGAAATCCGGAGGTCTCATTACCATTCGTATAGCATAGAGAGTCATGAATGCTGCAATAATATCAAGACCTGAATGCATAGCATCTGATAGTATGCCAAGACTATTAGTGGAAAATCCGACTGCGAGCTTGAATAGAGTTAGACCTGCGGAAATTGCAATTGAAGACCTAGCTACTGTAAGTCGATTATCTCTATCCCTTTGCAATTGTTTACTAAAATAACGATTCTTGCTATTCTCTTATAAAAGAGATCCTATATTCTCAATAATATGCATATATCTATATGTATATTAATTGGCATTCTCTTTACCAGTTTTATATGAAGATACTTTTGTGTATAAATGAACGGATAAAATCTGAGGATTAGACTTCAAATAATTATTCATCACGTTCTTACATATAGTACTCGATGTTAGATCATATTGCAGAAGCTTCAAGTAAGATCAATCATGCAGGGTAGAGTACAAAGTTATTCAATGTAAAGAAAACAAATATGACTTTGACAAACTTTTTCTTTATGTATCACAAAGGTTAATTGACTGCCTTGGACTATCCGGTCATAGCTCAGCCTGATGGCATCAAACTCAACCCTGAAAAAATGGTTGTTGACCAGTTATATCATTGCGTATTTGAGGAGAAAGTTTACCTGTTCTATAAAGATCAAGACGAGTTACTTCACTGCTATGAAGTACAGGATCCAACTGTCACCAAGGAAATCTCTGAAAACCCTGAGGAAATTGAAAGAATACTAGAAAAGTACTCTAAATCTAGTCAAATAGGATAAAATAGGATCAACAACATTATATATGCTAATAGAAGAGATAATCTTACCTAATGACATCTAGCAATGCACATACAACACATAAAGCCAGTAATGAGATTTTTATAGGCAAAAAGCCACTTATGACTTACGTTACAGCCACTTTGGTCCAACTTGCAAACGAACCCCATGTTATAATAAAAGCTAGAGGCAAGAGCATAACTAGAGCTGTAGACGTTGCACAGATAATTGTAAAAAGAATGGATACGTTGGGTTACAAAATCGGCCCTGTAAAAATAGGCTCTGAGTCGATACAGTCAGAAGATGGCAGGACTAGAAATGTATCTACTATTGAAGTCCCGATTTCGAGAGCAAAATAACGTTTTCTATTTTACTAGTTTTTCAATGTGTGGGTAGGACTAGTTATTGCTACTGTTGTCATCCTTGTGCTCATCAATATGTGTTTCAATTTGAACTTCGTAGAACACAATATCTTGAGCTAGTTTTAATTGTTATCAAACCTTGTAGGGACACGCTCTCGAATATGACTGGCCTACGAATAATGGTGACTCAATAGGGCTTATTGTTATTTGTTTATTATTTGTCTTGGTATTTTCTATAAGTGTCAACTACATTTACAAGTAATGTCTTCTAGTAGTTCTATTACCATAATACTATAGTACAAAAAACTACTTACTTCATATATAGTGATGTAATACGTAGATAGTTTAATATGAACCACACAACGTTGCTAGTAGGTTTAGTCATAACTTTAGGAATACCTCTGGCTGCAACTCTGGCTAGTACTTTTACAGTAAATGCGCAACAATTATCGTCGTCATCACCATCTAGTATACCTCGCACCACTACATTATCTGAGAATATAAAATCAGAAATGTGTGATCCTAGTAATCCAAGTCTAAAGGTTGTTAATACAACCGAAGCACACATATGCAATATTCCAAAAACAGTTAAAGATTCAACAACTACGGCTACACCAATATCAACAACAGCGTCACGATCTAGGACTCCAGAATCAACACCAGCAACACAGGCATCTAGTTCAAGCACTCCAAAACAGCAAGAACAAACAACCAATAATAGTAACAATAATAATAACGATGTCATTTCGGAATCGAACAGCCCGACAATAGCTACGTCAATGACTCCGACTAGCTCCGTCAGTAACAAACCACCACCAGCAGCGACATCATCGTCAACAGCAGCAACAACAACAATAGCACCACAAGCCGGATCAGAAATCGTACAAAATCCTATAGACCAGCAACAACAACCACCTATAATAGCAGCAGTAAGCAATGGCACTAACTCCCAGAATACTGCGTTATCATCGATTTCTCCATTACTTAGCTCTGATAAGCTGATGTATCTTGGCTATCATGTTGGAGCAGGCGGTGCGACTGGTGATGACTTGGCAGGGAAGAGCATTAAAACATCGAGTAGCAGCAAAGATGATGGATCGTCACACAAAGGCGATAGCAGTACAAAATCATCTAGCCATGATAGCGATAAAGCCAAATCAAAGGCGTCCTCGCAATCAAAAAGCCATAACGACCATGATGGGAGTGGAAAACCAAAGAAGGCAAGTTCAAAAGAAAATAAAAGTCACAAAGGTGGAGATAGCTTTTTTGGAGGCGACTCTTTCTTTTAGTGGCGTCAGCCTTTTAAGTGAAGGTATCAGACCTGGTTTTTCTCACCGTTTTTTTAGTTAAGATGAATGTACTTTACTCTTAACATTGTTAAGTACGAACGTGATCAGTACAAAAAAAGATAAGGGTCAGTTCATATGGTGTTCTCTTATCCTATGCTTGGAAGAATGCTATCTTGTGTAGAGCTTGGCTGGTCTTCTGTGCTCTGTCCCTGTCCGGATTCAAATGCTTGACCATAACAATTCTTTATCTTACCTAGTTTAAGATTGCGGTCTATTGCATCACCAGATATACAGCTAAAGAAACTTTTTAATTGCTTTTCAGAGGGACTGGTGTTACTGTTATCATTGGGTGTTACGGGATTATTAGTGCTTGGTGTCTGCGAATTTGAAGATGTAGGGTTATCATTATTATTACTATCTCCACTATCATCTGATTTTGTCGCTGTATCTGTTGTATTATCAATACCTTTCTTTGCAGCAAAAGCAAAGCCAACAAAACCACTCGCAACTATAAGCGAGGAGGCTAGGGCAATGGCAACGAGAGCCACAGTAGTTCTCTTGGTAAACATTGAAGAAGTAATACATGCTATGTCTTTAAGAGATATGAAGATAAATACCTCTAAGAAAAAGTAACATATGTATGGTGGACTTCTACGAACGAGTAAGAGTTGAGTTAGATCAAATTCTAAAATAATTAAAAAGAAAGATTGAAAGGAATTATCCCCGCTATTGCTAAGGCGCTATCATCAGTCTCGCCACCAGTATTGTTGCCCAAGTGTCTAATTTATAGCCGCTTTTATTCTATCTCCATGCCATTGATAAAAAAACGCAATATCCAATCCTTTTTGAATAGCTATGACAGTTCAGTAGAGATTTTGGTGGCCTGTCCTATATTGAAAACCATTATTTGTCATTGGATTTCACTTGAAATCTGCTCTCGCAATAGCCGCAGGCCTATTCGGTTATTTTTACAAATTCGTCTAGTATCAGAAGAGGTGATATTATACATCAGCAATGTAGCAACATTCATCGATGTGACAGTTTTCAGCGTAATCAGTATTCGACAATTGTAAAGTGATTATTAAAATGCAAATTAAGAAGTTCTATTACTTGTTCAGCAGCATCAAAATATTTTATATCATCGCTACCGTAGTTATAACATTTGTTGTTGTTGTTGACTAACTGGACAACGAATATCCCTGATGCGTTTTTGTTGACAAATATTTTTTTTCCTTGAAAAGAAGATTCTTCTATTCTTATTCCTTCGTCAATATCTAGTGTTTGAAGTTTCTTTGCTAATCGCTTCGCTTCGTCCTTCTTGTCCTTCTTCTTCTTCTTCATATGATAGCCCATAGCATTATTCACAAGTATATCTTATCTCTTCATAATCATTTCCTACACATATATACTCACGAATTGATAATAACAAGTTAGCGTAGTATATTGAAGATCTTTGATACTGTATCAAAGAAGAAGAGCAAATTCTTCATTGATTCTGACGTAGTGAAAATATTTATTTGTGGACCAACTGTCTATGATTATAGCCATCTAGGGCATGCGCGCATATTTCTATTTTATGATCTTGTCAGTAGGTACTTTATTTTCAGAGATCTTCGTCCTATTGTAATTGTTAATATCACGGATATCGATCCAAAAATATCATTTAAAGCAAAGGTCGAAAATATATCTCAGCACAAACTCTCTACAAAATATCTGAAAGAATTGCTTATTGATTTGTCGTTATTAGGTATTAATGGAACGTTAAATTTTGCGAGGGCATCAGACTACGTAGAATCCTCTAAAGAGATTGTAAAGAAACTACTCAGAAATAATATAGCCTATTCTACGAGCGGAAATATTTTCTTAGACACTACTAGACTGTCATCCTACGGAAAATTGTCCGATATGACTAGACATGATCTTGATAATGCTAGGCTTGACATATCTCCTGGCAAGCATAATCCTAGCGATATTTTGCTTTGGAACGCAGCCGATGACTTTGATCAAAAATATTCTGACGCAATATTGGGTAATGGAGTACCTTGGTGGCATATGCAAGATTCTTCAGTAGCCATATCTAATTTTAATGGTCATTATGATATACACGGTGGTGCAGTCGATCTGATTTATCCTCATCATGAATCACATAGAGCTCAACTACAAGTTTTAACATCATGTGAACGACCAGTCAAGTATTGGACACATGTAGGGTTGCTAACAGTAGGATCTAAAAAGATGTCAAAGACGCTGCACAACACAATAAGGATTCGAGATTTACTGAAAAAATATGACTCAAATATCATAAGGCTTTATATTTTTTCAAATCACTACAGGAGTCAGTTTGACTTTTCCTTATCAAGGCTTGATAAATTCAGAGAAGTAGATGATATAATAGCCAATGCATACATTCTGTCAGACAAATCTAGTAGTGAGCCTTATTATCGTAATCAATATGATAAGACAACAAAAAAATATATGAGTAAATTCATTAAATGTATTGAGGACGACTTTGATACTCCTAAAGCCCTGGAAACAATGATACATACAGCAAAATCAGATAAATCATTTGCGGCTCTCAGAGATATGGTGAGCATATTCGGCCTTAGATATTAAAAAACTTATGGAACACAATGAGTCGACCTTTTGTTCATTGTGGACTGAGAGCATTAAGGTAAATGACTGTACAAATTTGTTTATGAATGAAAAGCTTGGCGATGATTATTTTTTTAATAGAATAAATAATACTCCTTCGTGCTATAACGGCGATGCCGATGACGATGATGGTACTGCTATGTCTGCGTTACAGGATTCTGTAAGGATATTTTCAGAAAGGAACTTGAAGTGTTTTGTATACATTGGTTATTCGGACGCCCTAATGGAGGCAATCCTATTAAAAAACAAATTTACGCTTCTAGATACAATGCGGGCTTTCCGATCTAAAATGAATAAAGTACTATTGGAAAATCCGAAGATTCATGTTGATAAAATCGACTTGAATCTCCTGCCAGTTTGGATAGATGTGTTTTGCAAATCATTTAATGCATTAGATTGGAAATCTGAAGCGCACAGAATTCTCGAAACTCATTTCGATGAGCTGACATTATTGATAGGGTATATAAAAAACAATTCAAGGCAAATCCCTGCTGGATGCGCTCTGCTATTTAACAAACACAGAGTAAATGGGCTTTATTGCTTAGGAACAGTACACTCTTTTAGACGTCAGGGAGTAGCTGGAAAAATCGTAGAAACCTGTTTGGATATATCCAAAAAACAGACCAATAGTTTCTTAATCTGCCAGGCCTTCACTAACGAAGGATTCGCGGAGTTTTATAAAAAACTTGGATTCCAGTTAGTGTACAAAAAAAAGATTTATGTTCTAGATGTATAGTGCTCGCATTAGCATATAGCATAATGTGTATAGCTAAATTGGTGGTTTTAAATAGCTGATATATATGCACGAGCTAACAGATTGAGTCTTTATATAACGTCCATAGGAAAGTATTATCATCG
>JBKPMK010000166.1:0-1710 GCA_046732115.1 Thermoproteota archaeon | reverse complement strand
AATTAGTGCCGGAGGCGGGATTCGAGCCCGCGACCTTTCGATTATGAGTCGAACGCTCTAGCCAATCTGAGCTACCCCGGCAAGCTCAGCAGCGTTCATGGATAACAATTCTTTCTACAAGATAATATAATCTATTCAAACGCGTATCCTGTATCTTCTTGGAGAGCATCCTTTTATGTATGAAGGCTATGAATATGTTTAGATAGTTCCTCTTTTGAGTCAAAGGGCAGTTCGCAATACGGACATCTTAGTTTATCTGAAATAGTGTTACTCGTATAAACAATAGCCTTCGGATTGATTATACATACCGGTGTTCCATTGATAGCACTATCTGCTGTAGAAATGGTTGCCTTTTGAATTTTTTCAAAAATATCTTCTCTTGTTACCATTCCAAGGACTGCTGCATTTGAACTAACCATTATCTGCCTTATGAGGTGTTTATCCATAATAGAAAGTGTTTCCTGAACTGTAGTCTTAGGGTCCACAGCTAATACCGGACTGTTCATAATCTCCCTAAGCTTTACTTTGGCTGGATTTCTGCCTCGGGACATTACCTTAAAGAGAATGTCTGTTTTGCTTACTATTCCTACTACCTCCCTGTTGTCGCCCGATACAAGTATGCTGCGAGCATTTCTTTCTTTCATGCCTTTAACTGCTTCATTAGCAAATCTGTCACTTTCAAGGATAATTACATCTCTGTTTAACACAAGTTCGATTGATGAAGCTAGAAATGATGTGATATTGTCTGAAACATCCGACAATTCCTTTATAATGAAGCTAGGATGTTTTATTTATAGTTGATCTTTTATCTAAAATAATATTGGGAGCATATATGTGCACATGGCCTATTTAACTACGGCTTGACCAAACATTTGACACAGTTGACTAGATATCAGTATTGTTAATTATATGATTGAATTATACCCCATATCAACTAAATTTTAACAGATGATGTGAAACATCTAGTGTACTGCATTAGCTCATTGACTGCCAATATATGAATATTATGTAACGATACAGATCATAACGCGAAATCTAGTGCTGTGCTGAAGGACAGCCTTATATTTATAATCAGGAGACGAACAAGGTAAAAAATTTTCTATTCAGAGAATATATTATATACGTGAAGATTGTGATGACGACCTACAGGCAGTATATTATATATGAACATGCGCTTTACTGATGGAAACCTGATCATCTTATATGCCATACATACGTCTATATCGAAAGATGGGAGCTTACCAGACTATATAAATGAAAGAGTAAACGTGTGTATCAATACGTTTAGAATTATTATGCAGTCAAAACCTGATAACCATAAAACTATGATTATAGTTGTTGCAAATACGATGTATGCTGAAAACATTAAAGACAAACTCATAAAGGCGGGAATTGATGATAAAATAATTGCAATTGACCGCATCTCAGAGAATGTGACACAGGCCTTTGACAATATCTTAAACGTTATAAAAACTAAGATCAATCCTCCTCATATTTACTTTGTAGGTTCTGTTTGGCTTAGGGATATTTGCGAGGCTACTGCAATTTCTAAACTTAATGGATATAAGATACAATTTGAAGGTGCTTTGGATAATAGGCCTGTAGAAGAAGTTGAGAAAGAAAAAGCACTAGATATTCCAAAGAAGGGCATAGAGCATTACAAAAGAAAAGCAAAAGATAAAACAATCGATATGCTGCTCAATTATATAT
>JBKPMK010000165.1:0-5364 GCA_046732115.1 Thermoproteota archaeon | reverse complement strand
TGAATCATCAAAAACCAATACCTTGGAAAGGACGAAAGACACAGGCATGATATGGCAAAAATAAATCTAATATTATTTGATATAATTTTTTCCTTATTTCCTTTCTTAACATGCCTAATTAAGTCTCTTTGAATATAGCGGTTATCAATCTTGCTCTTCTAGAGGAACATCCATCCGAAGGATGTACCTTTAAAGTATTGGAAAAAGCACCTCAGCCAAAACCACATGCTATATTCTATGTATTTGTCTAGCAACTATTGAATGGAACAAGCTATCAGGAATGACCGGTCGTAACTTAACGGCCAGTTTCTCTCTAGTAGAACCTATAATATATCTATATTTTGGATTTGATGATGATAGTGCACTATGTATTACATCTGCAACCACACTTGCTTTTAGCCCACTATAGCTCTGTTTATTAAAATATTTTTTATAAGCTGCAACGAACCTCGATTGAATATTATTGTCATTTTTCTCTGTTAACATAGCATCTAGCTTTGCTTTGAGTACATCGTAGATATCTGTTTCAATGACACCCGGGTTAACAGTTATGATTTTAATGTTTGTATTCCAAAGTTCCATTCTAAGAGAACTCGATATCGCTTCTAATGCGTGTTTTGTTGCCGAATAGGCTCCGATTAGAGGCAGCGAAATCAATCCTGCAATCGAGCTTACGTTTACAATTCTTCCTCCCAATGCAGTGCCAGTATTACTCCCTTTCAACATTATTGGAAGTACTGCCTTGGTAAATCCTACATGTCCGAAGAAATTTGTTTCAAATTGATCTCTTAGATTATTCATTGTTATGTCCTCAACCGCTCCTGGCTCTACGTAACCTGCATTATTTACAAGACCAGTGATTGTATTATCTTTCGCCTTCAAAATGATGTCACTGACGGTCTTTTCAAATGATTCAGGTCTGGTAATATTGAATTGTATTGGAATAAAGAGCTCTTCTTTGTAAGCTATTGATAGCGGATCTGAGGAAGAATAGAGTTCTGAAAGAGTATAATTATATCTTCTTGCTAATCCAAAGACCTGGTAGCCAGATTTTACCAATTTGATGGCAGTGGCTCTACCTATTCCGCTAGAAGCTCCAGTTAAGATAACTACTTTTCTCGGCGTAGTCTTCAAACTTATTATCCAATAGTAGTAATACTACTATGTATTACATGTTATTCATACTATCCATAATATCTATGCGTCTCATTTTATAGGCAATAAGTCAATGACGACGACGATTTATTGAATTTTAGTTGGTTATCACACACATGAGTTTCTTATTATGAATATGTTAGTTTACTACGTGGTCGAGCCATTCATCAATCTGGTAAACAAGCAAAAAAATAGATCTAGCTTAACACCAGGCAACGCAACCAATAGCCATTTTTTATTGAAAACCTCCCATATCGAATTTAGTTAGTTAGTTAGTTAGTTAGTTTGGTCAATATCTTCTCCACATTGTATTAGATATGACCTAAAAGTTGCCTTAGTTTTTTCACTCATTGAATCAAGATTTTTCTTTATAGATTGTCTAATACATTCAATTGATCTAACATCTTGACGGCCTAAAAGATAAGTGTCTGAATTGCTTGTATGATCAATATTGTTGAATGTTATTTTGTCTCCAATACCATATTTGTTATGACATATTTCTGTGGCATCATCTTCAATTCTCTTGAGTAGTGAAATTAATTCTTGATGTGAATTGGCATCTTTGTTGACATCCAGTAAAGCTTTCAATATATCGTTCAATCCGGCACCATTCATTGTTACCATACCTCAATTGGAGATTAAAATATCCTACTACATCGGTATATCGATGAATAGAAGTCCTAATCAATTAACCAATTAGTTATTAATACACAATAGTAGTAGTGTACTAGCATCATATGAACTCTGTAGATATCCCGTCATACGAAAAAATTGCCTTCATAGCATATAACATAGGAGTGTACGAATCAATTCAAAAGTTCGGAGGCCTTATAACCAGTGGAAAAATCGTTGGCAGCACTGATGCATCTAAAGTAGCAGAATTATTGTCCCAAACTAATGCATTTTACGACGCAGAAATGATATCGCAGCTAATAAATGCAATGTTGCTCCAGAGCAGAAATCAGACGGTGGACCCGATTACAGCAGCTGAGGTAAAATATGTAATGGACCAGTTAAAAGCCGTAGGTGTTTCAATCCGTTGAGTCAGCTCGGTATGAATGCAAAGCCATCTCGTGTGTAACTCATTTGTAATCTTATTATATCAACCTGTGTTGAACGGGTATGATCAAAGATCATATTGTCAGCTATTTAGTTGGACTGTCGGCCATCTCTGTGGCTTTAATGCTAATCATCACACTGCCGAACAGCGGTAGTTTGATAGCCCAACAATAGAACAGTACTAACCCGAATGAAAATAATACTGCTAGTAGCAACAAGACTCTTTCTACCGTAACACTTACTCCGGGCAGATTAATGATACACACATGACAGTTTATTGAGTCGTATTCTAATCCCCGTCCTCATACGAACCAATATTATTTGATATAATTTTCTGAGTTTGGAATTGCTTTATAAAAGCGGGGACCAGATTTCAGATTATTCTATCATCATATGTGAAATCCACCTTGTTCTTTACTGTATACATATTATCTACCCTGCCATACTATAGGCTTTGTCTTTCCAGATATAACTAAAGGAATGACATTATACACACATGCAGTAATTACAAATATTGAGGCAAAAGGAATTCCTAGCGAATACAATGGTGTCATATAGAGGCCACATTATCATTACTCAGGAGTACAATTAGGCAATGCTATGAAGCTCTCAACGACAGTCAAGAGTATTACTTCAATACAAACTCAACAATGCTAGTCTTTGGCTAGTTGGGCAGTTTAGGCTATTGTTTATACGTCAAATGTTGAAAGAATTAGAAGTTGATAGTGCAAAGAAAATTCTAGAAGAATTAAGTAGTACTAGTAGCGAAAATAATATTTATACTATATTGACCAATTGAGCTTGATATGGTTCTAGGCCTTTTATGGACAATAATACTGATAATCATTGCGATAATAATCATCATAGTGCTGCTAAAGCTGGTCTTTGCGATTATAGCAATTGGCCCCTATGCAGTATATGATACGCATCAAGATGTTATGAATGCCTATAATCTACTGCGGCCTCTGACCAACACCTAATGGAATCAGAGTATTTACTACTTTTTTTCTATGTTTTTAACTCGCTATGTTTTTGGCTTCCAACATTGTATATAATAGAAAGCTTGATGAAATGCCAATTTGTCCAAGAGTTTCCTAATCTATAGTCAAGTCATTATAGTTTCGAATAAAAATTATTTGTTCGGCTTCCTCAATCAAATAAAGGAGGGGTGAACTTATCGTATTGCTATTATTATTTCCCGCCAAATAACTTTCCAATTACTGGAACTTTGGCTAGTGGATTTGCTGAGGTATTGTTTCCTGTCTGATTGCCGCTGCTCCCTCCTGCTGATGATGAAGATGGCGATGATGTTGCTGTCTGATTGCCGCTGCTCCCTCCTGCTGATGATGAAGATGGCGATGATGTTGCTGTCTGATTAGTTGGTGAAGATGCTGTTTGTGGTTGTTTGGCTGCAGTAGTTGCATTAGTTGAAGTTACAGTGAGTGGTGTGCTTGTTTGATTAATTGTAGTAGTTGTTGCTTGTCCAGCAGGAGTAACAGTTGTCTTGTTGCTTACAGAAGGTAATTTTGCTTGACTACCTGGAGGAGATAGTTTTAGTTGATTACCACTTGGAATTGGCACATTTCCAACTGGTTCTGTCTTCTTCTGGACTGTAGTAGTGGTCTGATTAGCAGGCATGCTTGTTTGGTTAATTATTCTTATTGCTTGCTTTCCAGCTGGTGCTACGTTTGTTGTTGTTTGATTACCGCTAGAAGAAGATGTTCCTGTATTGGTTTGATTACCGCTAGAAGAAGATGTTCCTGTATTGGTTTGATTCTTTTGTGTTTGTGCAAATACTACAACTGAAGCTGTAGAAATACTAGATGCCAACATAATGCCAAAAGCAAATGTTAGGACAATCAATAATGACTTTGTTTTTGTTCTCATTACTCCTATAAAGTGTAAAATAGTATTTTATGGTTTCATATTGCTATCAAGATCTCATGTAAGCAGTAATGTGAGAACAAATAGTGTTAATAAAAAATAGCGACTCTTCTATTTGGATACTCCAATATGGCCCTACAGTAAACATGAACTATTAACACTAGCATTTATTAGATGTTTTTAATAATCATGCGGCTACTACAAGAACAGGTATTGTAACATTACTTATTATCTTCCGAGTATCGCTAAATACTGATCTTATCCATGAATCAATGTGAGATGAAGTCAAGACTACCATATCGTATCCTTGTGCTTTAATTTCATCTGCTATTTCAGAAATAAGATTACCTGTTCTAAACTTGTACGATATCTTATTTTTGCTTCCTGCTTCTTTGCATTTCCTTATTGTGTCTTCCATTGCATCTACAAATGATCCTTGTACTTTCCGTTTTAGAAAATTTTCATCTGTATTGGATGAACCTTCTACACTAACAGAAGTTCCTTCTATTTTGTCAGTGTGCTCTATTACTCTTAGTAACACTATTTCGGCACCTGAGATATTTGATAGAGAAATCGCATAATTGACTGCTTTATTAGAACTATCTTTTCCATCATGAGTTACCAGAATCTTGTTAATCGAAGGAATGGTTGATCTAGAAATGGAAACTGTTTCTGTTGATGTGGTAGGAGAAGAGGTATCTCTTACGTCTATGCTTTCGGAAGTTTCATGCATATTTGATGTATCATCCGAATTGGTATTAGAAGATAATATCACATAATAAAATTGCAGTAAACTTATTTAAGAGTATCAATGTCAACGTCATAGTTATCTGATATTTCTGACCCACTGATAGCTACTATTGTTCTTGCTTAACGGTGTTCGAATAATCACAGAGGAGGAGGGTGGTGGAGCACAAAACAAAACATCATCAGCATCAGTGATAACAAATTCTTCAAATACAAACGCTACTACTCGGGGTTAACAAATAGTATTATTCTTAGCTGCAAGATACCGAACTATACGTAAATATTCAACACAAAAGTTGATGTCAGAATTGCTAACGCGATTATAGAATCGTCAGAATTCGAGAACTCCTTGTGGGTTACACTTTCTATTGTAACAGGGCCTTCTTTCATTTTAAGTCCCGAACATTTTTGTACTCTTCTACTACTCTAACATTTTGATCAAAATCAGGACTGTATGTAGCCTTTTGTCCATATGGTGTAGATTTAAATGATTCAAAATCACGCGCATACTGATCACCT
>JBKPMK010000164.1:0-1847 GCA_046732115.1 Thermoproteota archaeon | reverse complement strand
AGGACGCATAGGGGTACCTGATTTGTCGCTACCTCCAGTAACCTTCATTTTGCCTCCTGTAATACCTACAACTGAGGAGTCAATGATATCCCCAATCTTTGAGCCTAATAATGGCTGGGCTGATCTGTCCTTTAACTCCTGTGTAATACTTTTTCCCTTGGGATCAGAGATTACAAGTTTAAATTGAGCCAAGTAGAAGTCAAGCAGTGTATGTCTTTAATTAATCTTTGTGTAGAAATTTTGATAAGACCTTCCTGACACTACTTCAATAAGCAGATGGCACATCTAATTTCACACTAGGTTGATTTGTGCTATTTTAGTCAACAATCTTCTTCCAGCTTGATATATGATATCTGGATATTACTTTATATTTATTCTATGCTTTTATGCTTGATTTAAGTTACTCTGACTGCTGAAAAATCTAGAAGGTGGCGGTTTGTTCTACATTGCCTGTCGTCTATCATATTTATTAGATCAGCGGGTAGATATAAGAATAAAGTTTATAGCGTATTTTGATTCAACATCTTCTAATATTGTGAAATGCGTTCGAAAATAGCATCCAAGGAAAAGAATATAGAATGTCTTCGCTGTGGCTTTATAATGACTTACATTCAAACATGTCATGTTCGCTGCGATAATTGTGGTGCTGAGCTAACATGCTCAGATAAAGGTAGCTTTTGGTGATTATTCACATACTGTCGAAGAACCAGAAATTTCCTTATTCTTTGAGAGAATTACCAATTCGGTAGCAAACTGCCTTTCTTTAGTCAATTTTTAATTCAACATCATTCAAGGCTAATTATGCTTGTCAGTATGCCTTTCCGCTCACTTACCGGTCCATTTGGAAATTATCAGCCATACTTACTGCTCTTCCTTTCATTATCTCAATATACTCATCGTATAAAACATGAAAACCACATTGTTTGCACTCCACTTCAGACATATCTTCTTTAATTTCTCCTCTTTTTCCGCACTGTGGACACTTGGCTTCAATAACCATATAATCATAATTAGTTTGAGCAAAATATCTACATTTCTCTTCATTAATCATCGTTAATGAGCCTAAGTTGGCCTTATTATCACTATTACAAGATGTTCAGCGATATTCCTTCGCTATTTCCGAGTTATCTGACTATTTTGATTACTAGAGTTAATGATTGCTTTATTTCAGCATCAATTTTGACAAATCTTTCTATTTTAGTATCTATGTATGGGATGCATAACACTTGTGTTTTTAAATTTCATTTCCTTTCATTTCCTCTCTTTATATCATCTCAAATTTTTGCTATCTTCATCATGTCTGTTAGCTTGACTTGCATCCCATAACGGTCCTCTTCTCTTTTCATATGGTTATATATCAATAATAAATCATAAACATGTCTTATCATATTGAACTTCCTTGCTATCTTCATCTTGATAAATTTAAATACTAAAGCATAAATTTTGAACTTGTTAAGAACTGCCTGTCTATAAGATTTTGTGTCATACAAATGTTGTACAAAAAGTTCTGCACACCAGGTTGCAGGAATGATACCTTCACCAAGCAATGGATATACGGTACCTATAGATTCGCCCACACCAATCGACTTTCTATTATCTATGAATGGTTCACATTGCACCGGTGGACTAATTCGAACAGGTCTTCCGACTTTCTTTATAATTTCACATTTGTATTTTTTTAGGAATTCATCAACGAATTTATTACCGCTTTTTCTTTCAAAGTCTCCTGCTCCTATATGTGCATAACCATTGCCAAGTGGAAAATACCAGAAATAACCATTCATTGAAGGAAACGCTTTCAAATAAAAGTCATCAAACGGAGTCTTGTCTAAATCATACTTTACCTT
>JBKPMK010000163.1:0-2843 GCA_046732115.1 Thermoproteota archaeon | reverse complement strand
CATTTATCCTTACGCTATTTTAATATGCCAATTTGTTTGTATAAACAAGGCTTTATTGATTTGTCATTGATTTTGCAGGCTGTAAAATGCCACGCTGCTTCAAGTCCAAGTAAGACAGCTGCAAATCCAAGACCCACGTATGCTATATTTTCTAACATATCTTGTTTACCTTACTGATAGATATAACGTTATCTACTAGAATAATAAATATTTGACAATAATTTGAGGCTTTCACTTAACAAGTGATAACAGATAAATCTAATTAAAACATCTACTTTTACATATGTAAGAGTACAAAATATGATCTAGCTAAGAAATTCGGGGCAACAGTTCTATTGCGATCATAAAATGGCTCAACTATTATGAACTACAAATCAAGATACCAAACAATAGCATGAAATGCATTAACATGCTATCGGGGCTCTGACAGCAATGTGGGATCGCAGCTTATATTTTCATCATTCAAAGAATAAAGGGTTTTTGAATATGAACTACTGATCTTAGTATAGAACAACGTCATCTAAAAGATACCTTTCGGCAATTGATATATTGATACTTTGAAGTTCAAAGATGATAATGCATTCTTTAATTCAAAGAAACATGCTTGTGACTATGTTTATTGCCGATTTCCAACTAGAACCTTCTATTCTGCTACAATGTAACAATCAATGAATAAGGAAGAATTGTCTCATAAAGGATCTTGCAGATCTTGTGGTTCTCATTTTATTCCTGTAGATGCATGCAAGATCTGTAAGGAGCATTTACGCTGGATATGTAGTAGATGCAATAAATCAGAAGATGTTACTCATAAACACAGAGAATCTGTTGATGATATAATTATATATTCTGTAATAAAGAATCTGGAATCAATAGAAGAAAATAAATCATAATAATAGATCAATGAATGCTTGAGATTGTCATCATGTCAGACGAGTTTAGATCTATTTCTGAATTAAAGAAACTACTCGCATCGAATTGTAATGTAGAAAAGGTATATCCTCAAGTTTTTGCCTCAGACACAGAAGTAAATATAGTTACAGTCACAGTAAGATGCCATGATGGAAAAACACAAACAATCCGGGCTTACAGAGAAGAAGCAAATGCATTAAGGGAATTTCTAAGAACATCCACATAGATTGAGAAAAAATGACTGCGAACGCTCGCTTAAAGATATGGAATGTTTTATTCCAATTTCTCTACTCGATGGCTAAATTGATACACCAGTAGCATAGTTGAGAGCATGGTGACATTTGCATCTGCGAGTATAATGTAATGAAAATTTATGTCGACATGTGCGATAGCTACAGATTGGTTCTGACTCGGCCATATACATCATTATATCATGTGTAATCATCCGCCCTGTATACGACATAACTTTGAATACTTCTTGCCAACTTTGGTTTCGATAGTGCCACCTTTTTGAACCGGATTATTTGATTAACTAATAATGAGATTTTGATCAGTTGTCTTCTTGCCACCATTTCCGTCGTAACCATCTATGGGATCCTAGTTTAAGTATAAGAAAGAGAAGAAGAAAAAAGTAGTAGGTAGTATAGGTATGTCAATTCCACCGATTGAAGTGAACGATATACAGGCTACGGTCCTGCGTCCGCGCCCATCTCCTTACAAAGGGGAGTACGTTATTCTTCGCATAGACGATGCTGTGCAGGGACGCGAGATGTTACGCCCCATTATCCCATACGTTGCGCCAGCGGAAGAGTGGTGGGTACCAAGTATCCCAGCCTGGTAGTATCTAGCCTCGTTATATATTAGTCAAAGTAGAGTAAGCACCAAGTCAAGAAAAATTATGTCTCATGTCAGCGATTTACGCTCTCATGATATCTCTGAATCCATTCACAAATGAGCAGCAACCCGTGGATGCGTATGACAGATATAGTACATAATTATTATTAACCATTGAAGCCGAAGCGCGCGTAATGGTGGTATAGATGGTTATAGCAGCTTAATTGCATTTAATCCAGACAAAAAAACAGGCGTGGCAATGCTGTGTAGTTGCTTTCTCGGATGTGCCGCCTATAGAAATGATATATACAGCGCTGATATTTCTGCTTTATCATTGATTGCTTAACTATATCACAAGTGATAGTATAGTAAACAAGTAATGTTGTCAATTCATCTAATTTTTCTTACCATGATGCTTAACTAGATTTGTTGTTAACTAGATTTATAGGCTGCATAAATTCTGAGATACAAGAAAATAATAGAAAACTAATTCTGAGATACTTTGATATCAGATTAAATCTGATAAGCAGCTGGCTTTTAGGCCAAACTACTTTAGGTGTAAATCCCTCAACTGACTGAGGTTGGGCAAAGTACAAATAAACCCGTGATATTAACCACTTTTGGAGATTTATACTGGTATACATACGAGATTTTGTGCAGACTACCACTATAGCTGAAATGATAAGTAAAACAATCGATGCAAAAAGGCATTAATCCTATTATCCTAATAACTGAACTTTTTGGGTTCACAAAAAATTTTGCGATGAAGAACGCAATTCAATGAAACTATCTCTTTTGTAATGCCAATTGTTGTTGCTGTACTTCTTCTTACCTTAATCGTTTATTATATAAACTTAATGACATTTTTGTCTGTAGATAGGCAAATTTCTTTCTTTAATCAAGAGTGTCCAAGCACAAACTTGGTCACAACCATAAGAATCTCTAGAAAGCATACTGCCGGTAATCTTGTTGCACAGATATGATGTTACAAAATAGCAAAATGCTATTTCTTGATGTACCCTTTGTAATTTAGTAGCTGATCTTGTTATGATGTTGCTTGAAATTTAACTGGTGTGAAATATACAGTTGCCTGTATAGTT
>JBKPMK010000162.1:0-1006 GCA_046732115.1 Thermoproteota archaeon | reverse complement strand
GTCTTTATATTTCCAAAGGTATTGTTGAGGCTCACGATGGCAGAATATGGGCTGAGAATAATGGCGACGGAAAAGGAGCTACATTTGCGTTCAGTTTGCCAATCAGCAGAGAAACAACAGCATAATACACCACAGCAAAGTAAATCAGCTCATTACAAAATAATGGGCGATAATAAAATACTAATATTAATACAGCTCACCCTCTAGTTTTTTAGCTAAATATTCTATTGAAACTGGTTTTTTAATAAAACATCCTATACTTCTTGCTTTTGGATATACTTCTCTTAGAGCTTCTATATTCACCTCAGCTGAAGACATAAAACATACTCTAAGATTGACATCTAATTCTAGTAGTTTTTCAGATAACTGAAATCCATTCATATCTGGCATATAAATATCCGTTAGCATTAGATCATAAAAGATTGCTTTGAATTCTCTTACTGCTACCATAGGACTATTGTATGCATATACTTCAAATTTTCTTTTATCATCATGGTAATAATGATACTCTTCTAAACCTACTTTGAAGGTTAATGTAAGATCGGGATCATCATCAACAATAAGAATTCTCTTAAGAAATGGGTCTTTCCTTATTATTATTTCTGCATCAATAGTATTTGATTCTGGTTTTTGTAGATAGTTAGAAGAAGATTGGGAGTCATAATTCTGATGATGATCACTATTTTCATCACTCGGCTGATAGAAAGATGTGTCTCTCTCTAAAATGGGATAAGAGTAATAATGTTTGCTATCTTGCATATTATTTATTATGCTTGTGCATATCTTAGCTGATAACTGCGTTCATCTTCTTCTTGTTTTCCTATATTATTTAATACACACGCCAAGTATTGTTGCAGCAGTTAATCATTTATCCTTACGCTATTTTAATATGCCAATTTGTTTGTATAAACAAGGCTTTATTGATTTGTCATTGATTTTGCAGGCTGTAAAATGCCACGCTGCTTCAAGTCCAAGTAAGACAGCTGCAAATCCAAGACCCACGTAT